>JAWVZC010000016.1:0-22814 GCA_033722415.1 Balneolaceae bacterium
GGCGTCGTACCCGACCGAGCCGCGGAAATTCTGCGTGACCGAATACTGCGTGCCATTGGAGGTGGCGGTGGTGTTACTGCGCAGGTTGTCCAGGTCGATAGTGAGGTTGAGGCCTACCGTATTGAACTCTCCAAGAAAATTGCGCCCGAAGGTGAGCTGAAAACGGCCGGTCCGGGAGAGCTGGCGGGAGAGCTGCAACTCCATCTCCTCGAACTGTTCAAGACCGGGCAGGAAGCTTATTTGCCCGCGGATAAACATGCTGCGCAGCAGGTTCGGAATGCCGGGCCGTCGTCCCACCGAGTAGGTATAGGAGTTGGTCAGCCGGGAAGAGGGCGTCGATCTGAAGGAGAGATCACCTGCCTGCTGATCCTGGTACCCGAATCGGATATTAAGCCGGCCCAGGCGGGTATTGAAATCAGCGCGGTAGCGCACCAGGCTGGAGGCGGTATTCTGCTGGTAGTTGGTGGAGAGACGCAGGTTCAGGGGCACCGACCCGATACGGAACGGGGTGAACAGATTTACGCGCGCCTGGTGCTCGCTGCCGCCCACGTTATACAGGCGGCTGTCGCCGGGATTGTAGTCGTACGCCACATTCCAGCTGGCCCCTCCCGGGTAAACCACGCTGGAGGTGAGGCGGTAGAAGTTTTCCGAGTTTATGTTGGCGCTCACCAGGTAGTTGGAGAAGAGCCGGGCGTTCAGCGTGCCGGTAAATGAGGGGAGCGACCCGTGAAATTTCGTAAGGTATTCGGTGGATGCCTGGGCCGTCAGCCAGTTGCTGAGCCCGGCCGAGATGGTGGCGTCGGCCATATAGCCGCCTTCGGTAAAACCCAGTACCGGGTTCTCCAGCTCCCCGGCGCTGACCGTGTAGTCGATCTCCCCTTTTGGTATGTAATCGAAGGGGATCTGGATCCGCTGGTCGCGCTCTATCGCCTGGCCGGAAGGCGTGAAGATCCGTACCGAGTAGTTGGTGCTGCCGTAGGTAAGGGGTACCACAAAGCGGTAGTTCCCGCTCTGGTCGGCCTCCTGGAAATCGACCAGACTGTTGTTCAGGTACAGCTCCACCTCCGACTGCGGGGTGGTGTTGCCGTCGATCACGTAGCGGTCGAACAGGCGGCGCGGCTCCACAGGCTTGTTGGAGATCTTGACCCCGCGTATCGACCGTCGCCCGAATCCCTCGGTATTGGTCTGGCCCACCGTGGCGCTACTGAACAGGTCGCTGTTGCGCTGCACGTAGCGCCAGCGCAGGTTGTTGGTGGTGATCGAGCTCTGCTGCTCCGAAAAAGCCCCGAAGATGCTGCCCTGCACGTCCCCGGCCAGCACCTCGGCCCCGATGGCGTTACTGAAGGTGAACAGCGGGGTGCCGCTGCTGTAGATGGCGGAGAGGTTATAGTCCAGGAACGCCCCGTCAACCGCACCGTACTCCCGGTCGTAGCGCAGGGGATAAAAGGTGCGCTCGTAGAGCGGCTGGTCGCGGTCGAGTCGCTTACGCTGCTGCTCGCGCTCGTAGGCGGCCACCACCGGCATGCGGTCTTCGGTTTCCAGGTCCAGCGTCAGGTTGTTGAAGTTGGTGGTGAAGGTGAGCCCGAACAGCTGCTCAAATATGGCGGGCCTCATAAAGTAGTCGATGCCCGGGATGATGAAATCTTCGGCCTGCAGGGAGATCTCCGTTTCGCCGGCGCGGGCCACCTGGTTCTTGAAGTCGATCACGTACTCGGTTTCGCCGAGGTACGTACCGCTCACGGTGAGGGCGCCCTGGTCGATCTCGTGCTGGATCTGCAGGACGTTGAACAGCTCGCTGACCGGCAGGTAGAACTGGTTGTCCCGGTAGTAACTGGTTACGTAAACGCTGACGATGCCGCGGTAGCGGAACGTAAGATAGACCTCGGTGGCCTCGGTACCGGTACCCGTATCAGCCTGCTGGGCATTGACCGGAGAAGGGGATGCAAGGGCAAACAGCAGGCATGCCGTCGCCGAACGTAGTATGTTTATTATTCGGGACCATCGCTTCACTCAATTGTAATGGTTCGTTCAAATTCGACGGGATCGATCTGCAGCAGGTTCTCCCGGCTGATATCCCGGCGCTGCGACTGCACGCTGCCCGACACGTTGTAGGTGCCCGGCTCCAGGTCGCCCAGGTCGAAACTGAAATTGCGGGTGATGGTTGTGTAGACCGAGTTGGTGGTGGTTTGCTCGTAAACGGTTTCACCGCCGGGACCGGTCACTTCCACGCTGATGGAACCGATAAACGGGGCGTTGCCGGTCTGTTCCATTAGCACGGCGATCTGGCCGGTGTCGGTGCTGTCGACCTGGGTGAACGCGACGTCGGTCACCTCGACACCCGTTTCAGCACCCTTGGTTCGAAAGTGCGCGGCAATCACCTGGTTGACGACGAGGTTGATCTGGGCACCGACCTGTCCCTCCTCCACCTCCTCGATGGGAGGGGAAACCGGGTTGGAGGAAATCTGCACGCGCGACCAGTACCCGCCCGCATCCAGGCTGGGCGGCGGTTGGGTGACAAAGCGCACCACCTGCCGCTGGTTGGGCTGCAGGGTGAAATTCTGGGGGAAGATTTTCATCCAGGGGGCCAGTGATTTCTCTTCGGCCATGAGGGAATCGTTGGCAATAGTTAAATTCCCGTTTTCATCCGTGGTGGGATAGCCGAACTCGGTGCTGATGGCAATCTCCTGCGCCTGCTGCCCTCCGTTGCTTACGGTGAGGGAACTAAACCGGCTCTGGCTGTCAAAAAAGAGCGATGTGGGCGCGATACTGACTTGTGCAAAGGAACCAGTGGTGCCTGCGCTCAGGCAAAAGATAAGAACCCCGAAATATACTGCAGCCTTGCTTAAAGATGTTGCTTCTCTGTGCGTCATATATATTTTATTTATTACCCGATAAACAAGGCCGCAATATAGGTAAAGTTGGTTTTTATAAAAAAAGCTCCAAGTTTTGACTCAACTTGGAGCTTTTCCATAATATTACTTAAAGATTACTTTATTATTGATAGTCAATAGTAACTGAAGCATTTCCAGTATAACTCCCATCAGTCAATGCACCAGATACTGATTCTGAAAGGGAGCCACCTACTAGTATTGTGTTTGTACCATCGTCGTTATTAGATGGTCCATCTAATGTCATCGTAAAATTGGATGTAGTATTTGTTCCTGCTGCAGTCCACGAGGTTGCACCTGCACTAAGATTTTCAAGTGTATAATTATAGTTAGGAGTAAAGGTAATATTATCAGTATTACTCAGAGTAATATTTCCTGGTACAGTAACCGAAACTGTTTGACCACCCGTGCCAACGACTTCAATAAATCCTACTGTGATAGAGGGACTAGTGTTGACAAAACTACCTGTTGTAGATCCATCTGAAGGATCAATGGTTGGATCCCCATTAGTAGTAAAATCTTGTTCAATTACAGCAAAGTCGACACCTTGAATTTCTGTAGCGTTAATTGTTGAGACAACTTCTGCTGCTGCATTTATAGTTGCACTACCTTGTGTAGATTGTGCAAATATACCCTCTGCAATAACGAGTAATAAAGCAGGGATTAATAAGAGTAAACGTTTCATGGTTCTGGGATTTTTTGTTGGTATTTGAAAATAGTCGGTTATTTCCTTGTTTCGTTGTTCTGTAATAAAGCTATGAAAAAAGCGAGGGCGGTAAAATTAAGATCGATTAATTAAGAAAGCTTTAATTTTGCCGTTTCCAGCATCCAGAGGCTGTTTTAAGAGCACTACAATAGGACTGAACCCGGTGATTTTCCGGGGGTTAGCCCGATACCCACATATGTTTTTAGGGACTGATGATAAAGCGCTTACAACGTGGGGGCAAATTAAAAACCGTTAATACTGGGTGAGTGCTGTTATCCTAGAAGGAATACCCGGCCAGGATCACCCTGTGAACGCAAGGCTTGCGGCGGGTGATATAAGCGGGGCCGGGAACCTGATCCGCAGGCGCAGAAGATGTCACTAAAGAGTTGGCAGCGTCGCTGATATGGAGTTCATTACGAAGGAAGTGGTCACGCCTCGCGGTTCCAGGCTATAAGTCGGCGGTAGCTCTTCAGTACGGCCTCCGTGGCTTCCTCATCCAGCGGGTGCTTGACAACCTCGCGAACGTACGATTTGGCATTACGCGGTGCAAACGAGTGTCCCACGATCTGCAGGGCGGGGATGTCACCGTTGGAATCGCCGATGTAGGCAACCTCTTGCGGGGTGATCTTCAGTTTTTCACTGAGTTTTCGGATACCGGATCCCTTGTTGTTTTTCGAAAGAATAACGTTGACCGAGATATCGGTGTGGTGTACCTCGAATTCCGGGTAGTTGTTTTCCACATGTTCGGTGATTGCGGGCAGTACCTCTTCGATCACCTCTTTCTTCGGGTGCACGAAACCGGCGTCCATCAGCTTGGAAAACTCCATGATTCCGGAGGGGTATTGTGAGATGATGTTGGTGCGCATCCAGTTTTTCAGGTCGTTGACATGCTCCAGCGCCTCATCATCAAAAAAACCGTTCTGGTCGAACTGGTTGCTGTTGAGGTCGTACATGCCCCCGCTCTCAAATACCACCGGCAGGCGCACATCGAGCCACTGCGCTACCGCCTCCACGTAGGGGTAGGGGCGACCGGAACAGATTGTCAGCGGAGGTATCGTGGGATCCTCCCTGCTTTCCCTGTTCAGTTTCCGTATTTCGGTGATGAGATCCCAGGAGGGTGTGGTAAACGGGACAGAGATGCACCCGTCGAGGTCGGTGACAAACAGTTTAATCATCTTCGGTAGTTGATAACGGGGTAGCTGTTGCGATTTTATGGTGATGGTGAATCTATGGACAAAACACATAAATTACGCATTTGGCTATTCAAAAGTAAATGGGAGAGCATCTCATACCCCGGCGGGAAATTATTTGGAACTGGTTATTGGTATTTATGCACGTCGGTTGGAGGGCTGATTGCCCTGTATCAGGAAAGATATTGGTATCCCCGGTTATGAGTAGTAGTTACGTCTGCATGACTGTCCGTAAAGATTTCTGTGTTACAGCTGGTCCTTCCACAGCCTCACCGTCTTTATGGTGCATCCCATATAAACCGATCCGCGACGTCATCCTAAACTCGTTTCAGGTTCTCGCAGGGACGATGTACGCTGATCACATCCTCAACACTTGCCATCTCTGCGAGATCCCGGATCGGAGTCCGGGATGACGGTGAGGCCGGGTTAAATCCGTCAACGCGCACCAAGCACACATCGCATATTTCCGTTCTTCCGGCCAATGTCGGGGTCCGGTTGAGGAGCAATCGGTTACCGGTTCAGGTTTAGGGCGTTTTCCTGGCTGCAGAATCGGGGCATACCCGGCATTCCGGGATTCGCTTTTCCGATTGAATATTTTATCTTGGGCTCCGTTATAACTCCTGACAAACAACGGAATATCAAACGGTACCCGACATGATCTGGCAGGATGCCTACTTCTTATGGTTACTACTGGTGATTCCCCTGCTGGCCGGAGGACTCTGGTTCTACTACCAGCGGCTCAGGGAGAAACGGAAACAGTTTTTTTCCGATGAACTGTTTCACAGTCTGAGAACCGGCTTCTGGCGGCTGGGTGATCGTCTCAAGGTGATCACCATGCTTGTGGGACTCTCATTTCTGGTGCTGGCTATTGCGGGACCCAAAGTGGGAACCCAGGTACGGGAGGTGAAACGCCAGGGGGTAGACCTGCTTATTGCGCTTGACCTTTCCGACAGCATGAATGCAGAGGATGTGAAGCCGAGCCGGCTCGAAAAAGCGAAATACGAGATCACCCGACTGATCGAGCGGCTCCAGGGCGATCGCGTCGGGCTGATCGTGTTTACGGGTGACGCCTACCTGCAATCCCCGATGACGCTGGACTACAGTGCCCTGCGGCTTTTCCTGAATATTGCGGAAACGGACCAGATGCCCAGTTCCACAACCGATTTCAGCGCACCGATGGAGGTCGGACTACGGGCGTACAACTCACTGGAGGAGGAACAAAACAGCAGTTCCAATGCCGCCAAGGTGATGCTTATCATCTCTGACGGTGAAAATCATGGTGAAAGCTACCAGGAAGCCCTGGATGGCATCGTCGAGAACAATATTTCGGTGTACACGCTGGGTATCGGCACCCGATCCGGCACCACCATACCACGGTACAACGAGGAGACCGGGGCACTGATCGGGTACAAGCGGGACCGCAGCGGGCAGGTGGTGACCACGAGACTACAACCCGAAGTACTGCAGCGCATCGCCCGGGAAGGCAATGGCGAATTTTATTCCATTGAGTCGGGCAGCGACGGCATCGACTCGTTCCTGGGGCGCATCGATGAGCTGGAACAGGGCGAGTTTGCAAGCCAGGAATACGCCGACTTTAAAAACCAGTACCAGCTGTTGTCGGGCATCGCGCTCGTGTTTATTGTTATTTCCCTGGTTCTTCCCAAATACCGCCGGGAAACGAAAAAACGGCACCTGGCTGGATGATCTATTCCCTGTAATACGCCATCGTTTTCGATTCCCGATACCACTTCCTCACACAGAGTGTTCCTTTTGGCGTGAATAAAACGCCGACCACCTTCGAGACTGATCATTAAAAAGTAACGAGTGATGCGTCATGCGTGCAGCGAACTAACCCGGATATCTCACCAAGAAATTTGTTCCTCAGCAAGGCAAAGCGGACATATCCGCACAGACGTCCTATCCTGGATGTTGAGGGGTATTTCCGCTTCAACGCCGGTGAGGGGAGAATTTCGCAGCCCAATACACCCAGTTAAACTTATGGTATTGTTATATTTGATATAAGTCATTGGCCTTGAGTACGATACATGAATTAATCCTCAATACTTGTGAGAAATCCGGGCTAATCTCATTACGCATTATTCCTAATGATCTTACAGGCATTGAAATTTGGGTTGTCGGCTTCGTGTTGTAGCTGCTTTTTATATTGCACGATAGAGAATTGGGCAGGTAGCGCAGGCAGCGAGATCATTTTGCATTTCGTAATGTGATTGGGGGCGGGAAGGCACCAGGCCACGGTTACCGTGGCTCTGACCGGGAGGAGGAAAACATGGAACCGGTAATGCACTTTCTCATCAGTTACATTAGATATGCCGTTGCTACTGCTCTATAAGGTATACCGATGCAGTTCCTGATCGAAGTACTGCAAATAAAGTACATCCCGAATTCAGCAAAATACTGGTCTTCCTGGCGTTAATTCGGTATTGTACCATGATCGGCATGTCCGGGAAGAAATGTTGAGTAATGAGCGTAATATCGGCGAACAGGGAACGTACATGACAGTTAAACGAATCCAATTATGAGTATGACACCGGTAACCGCCGTTTTTGATATCGGTAAAACCAACAAGAAATTTCTGCTATTCGACCTGGATTACCGGGTGGTTTTCAAACAGCAGACCGAGCTGGAATTGATCGAGGATGACGATGGAGATCCGTGCGAAAACTGGGTGGACCTGGAACAGTGGATGCAGCGTAAGCTGAAGCAGGCCCGCAGTAATGAGGATTTTGAGATCAAAGCACTCAATTTTTCGGGGTATGGGGCCACGCTGGTTCATCTTGGCGAAAATGGCAGGCCGGCTGCCCCGATTTATGATTACCTCAAAGAGTACCCGTCCGACCTCCTCGGCCGGTTTTACCAGCAGTACGGGGGGAAGGAGCATTTTTCCGTGGTAACCGCCTCTCCGCCGATGGGGATGCTCAATTCGGGCCTGCAGCTCTACTGGCTGAAGCATAAAAAGCCGGATATGTTTGACCGAATCGCCCACACGCTGCATTTTCCCCAGTACCTGGCCCATATCTTTAGCGGTAGCCTCCATTCCGAGCTGACCAGCGTGGGCTGCCATACCGGGCTCTGGAATTTCCGGGAGGACCGGTATCACCACTGGGTACGCGAGGAAGGTATCGACCCGTTATTCCCGTCCATGCAGCCGGTTACAACATCTGAAAAGCAGGACGACGGGATGCGCATCGGGATCGGCATTCACGACAGCTCGGCGGCCCTGGCTCCGTACCTGGTGGGCATGGATGATCCCTTTATGCTGGTATCAACCGGAACCTGGAGTATAACCTTCAACCCGTTCAACCCGGAACCGCTGACGTTCGGGGAGCTGAAACGCGACTGCCTCTCCTACATTAATATCTACGGGGAACCCGTCAAAGCTTCACGGGTATTCCTGGGGCGGGAGTTCAGCCATCAGAAAAAGAAGCTCGACCGTCATTTCAATTCGCACAATGCAGGGTACGAAATGGAACCGGACCCGGAACTGCTTGAAAAGCTGGTCCGGAATGCCAACCCCGAAAAAAAACTGGAGCTGGAACAGGCCCATGGGTCCGGCCCATACCCCTCGGATGAGCCCGGCCATTGGGATCCCGGAATATTCGGATCCTACACCGAAGCTTACCATCAGCTGATGCTCGACCTCGCCTCTATTCAGGCCGATTGTATAACGCTCGTTGAAGGGGAGGAACCTGTCAACCAGATGGTCGTGACCGGGGGATTCAGCCAGAATACCCTGTTTAACCGGCTGCTGGCATCGCTGTTGCCCGGGAAGGATATCTACAGCGCCTCACTGCCCCACGCCTCAGCGCTGGGTGCGGCCATGGTGGTGAACGGGCAGGAATCGTTTGTGAATGAACAGCAAAAAGAATTACTTACACTTACACGTCATCAACCGCTGCCGGTGAACGGAATTAAAGGGTATCGCTGGCGGCAGCCGGGAATCAACGGTTCCACAGAATAACAATTGGGATAGGATTGGGTTATGCAGATTGCACTTTTTATTACCTGTTTTAACGATACGCTTTTCCCGGAAACGGGGATCGCCACGGTACGGCTGCTGGAACGGCTGGGGCATAGCGTCGACTTCCCAATGGAGCAGACCTGTTGCGGGCAGATGCATTACAATACCGGCTACCACGAGGAAGCGATTCCACTGGTTCGAAAATTCGTGGAGATTTTCGCCGACGCCGATGCCGTTGTGGCCCCTTCGGCGTCCTGCGTGGCGATGGTGCATGAGTTTTATGGAAAAGTCGCCGATAGGGCGGGCGATTCCGTCCTGGAGAAGGAGGTCGAGCAGATCGTCCCGCGTGTGTTTGAACTCTCCCAGTTTCTGGTGGATGAGCTCCGGGTGGAAGACGTCGGGGCCTACTACCCGCACCGGGTGACATACCACCCGACCTGCCACTCGCTGCGGATGCTGAAGGTGGGTGATGCCCCCCTGAGACTGCTTCGGAATGTGCGAGGGCTCGAACTTATTGAACTTCCCGGTGCCGTGGAATGCTGCGGTTTCGGGGGCACGTTTGCCGTAAAAAATGCCGATACCTCGATGGCGATGCTGGGAGACAAGATCAGCCATATCAAGGAGACCGGCGCCGAAGTCTGTATCGCGGCTGACAACTCCTGCCTGATGCATATCGGCGGGGCCCTGCAGCGACAGCGGGGCGGAGTCAAGACCGTGCACCTGGCCGAGATCCTGGCCTCCACCGAGGAGGATTGATGCCTTTTTACAGAATACACCATAATCAGAATGTGAGGAAGCCCGGTATTCAGCATTCAGAACCTGTCATAATTATTATCGGAATGCGGAATACGGAATTCCCTTTACAACAGGTACAAGCAGTATGAAAAACAGCACTTCCGGTGGTTCGACCCCAACCTTCCAGCAATCAGCGAAGACTTTCCTGGAGAATACCCAGTTGCGCCGAAATATTGGGCACGCCACGCATACCATACGGGAAAAACGCCGGCTGGTGGTCGACGAGATGCCCGACTGGGAGGCACTCCGGGAAGCGGGTAACAAGATCAAGCAGCGTGTCATGCGTCACCTCGACACCTATCTTCTGCAGCTGGAAAACGCGGTGCAGGAAGCGGGTGGTGTGGTGCACTGGGCGCGGGATGCCGACGAGGCAAACCGGATCGTTCTGGACCTGGTGAAGCAGCAGCAGGTGGAGGAAGTGGTAAAGGTGAAGTCGATCACCACCGATGAGATCAAGCTGAACAAGGCCCTGGCTCAGGAGGGTATACAGGCACTGGAAACCGACCTGGCGGAACTGATCGTGCAGCTCGCTGAAGATGAACCCTCCCACATCCTGGTCCCCGCCATCCACAAAAACCGTGCGGAGATCCGGGAACTGTTCCGTAAAAAATTGGACCAGAAAGAACTGAGTGACCGACCGGAAGACCTGGCGGAGGCGGCCCGGCTCTATCTACGCAGGAAATTTTTGAGTGCCGAAGTGGGTATCAGCGGGGCCAACTTTGCCGTGGCCGAATCAGGTACGGTGGCCGTCGTCGAGTCGGAGGGCAATGGGCGAATGTGCACGACCCTCCCCCGGACCCTGATCACCGTGATGGGCATCGAAAAGCTGATACCGACCTGGCGGGATTTTGAGGTGTTTATGCAGCTGCTTCCCCGTTCGGCTACCGCTGAGCGGATGAATCCCTACAACTCGTTCTGGACCGGTGTGACGGAGGGTGACGGTCCGCAGGAGTTTCACCTTGTACTGCTGGATAACGGGCGCACCAACGTGCTCGCCGATGAGGTGGGCCGGCAGACGCTCAACTGTATCCGCTGCAGCGCCTGCCTTAATGTGTGTCCCGTGTACGAACGGACCGGCGGGCATGCCTACAACTCCGTATATCCCGGGCCGATCGGGGCGATTTTGACCCCGCAGCTCAAGGGGCTCGAGGATGAGGGAGTGGCGTCGCTTCCCTATGCCTCCACCCTTTGCGGCGCCTGTTATGAGGTGTGCCCGGTCAAAATTGATATCCCGGAAGTGCTGGTGCACCTGCGGGGTCGGGTTGTGGATGAGAAGAAGCGGAAGGGCGGGCTGGCTGCCAAAATGGAGGAGGAGCATATCGGGATGAAAATAATGGCACGGGCATTCCGGAAACGGTCCCGGTATGAACGGGCGCAGCGATGGGCCCGGGCAGGCCAGGGACTGTTTGAACGTAACGGTACCATCTCGAAATTGCCGGGTGAACTCTCCGGGTGGACCGCCATGCGCGATCTTAAACCGGTGCCCGATCAAACTTTCAGGGAATGGTGGAGGAAACGCAATGAGTGACGGGAAAAAGGTGATTTTGCAGCGAATAAGGGAGGCATTACAGGGAGTGCCGGAGGATGAGATTCCGGGGCAGGTGGAGGTGCCCCGAGAGTACGAAAAGAGCGGGGAGCTCTCCGGTGACAGGATTGTTTCCCTGTTTGCCGAGCGAACAGGAGAGTACAAGGCTGATATTAGGAGAATCAAGAAAGCGGATCTGCAGCCGGCAATTTCGACCGCCTGCAGCGGGCAGGAGGTTCAAAAACTGGTGGTGCCGCCCGGTTTCCCGGAAGAGTGGCTGCCCGGCAGGCTGGAACTGCTCCGGGACAATCCGGAACAGCCGTTGACAAACGATGAACTGGACCGGTCGGACGGTGTTGTCACCACCTGTGCTCTGGCTGTGGCCCAGACCGGCACCATCGTCCTCGACGCCAGTGAAGGGCAGGGACGCCGTGCACTCACCCTGCTCCCGGACTATCACCTCTGTATTGTTGAAGAGGACCAGATCGTGGAACGGGTTCCGGAGGCGTTCGATCATTTTGAGGAACCGGTAAAGCGTGACGGCCGACCCATAACCTTCATCTCGGGTCCCTCGGCCACCTCGGATATTGAACTCAACAGGGTGGAGGGCGTGCATGGCCCGCGCCGGCTGGAGGTGCTAATCGTATCCGGGTAGTTATTCGTGCGATTACAACTTCAACCCCTGCAGAGGGCGGGTAAGCAGATTCGACGAACAAAAGACCCTGCCACGGTTATTTGTCACAAAATCCATCTAATTCACTGCGTTACAAAAAAACCGAAAAGGTTTCCTGAGAAAGGCTGGTTATAACCGACGTGCCAGCACCACGGTCTCCTTGAAGGTTCGGTTGCCACCGGTAGTGCTGTTATATGCCTCAAAAAGCACGATATAGATCCCGATCCTGTTTCTTCGGCCGTCATCAGTGAGCCCATCCCACTGCAGTGAACCGCTGAATCCCGCCGCTTTCCCATCCGCCAGGGTACGTATGTGGCGTCCGAACCGGTCAAAAATGCGAACCTTCAGCAGGTAGTCAGGGTAATCCAGCTTGTAATTGATAAACAGGACATCCTCATGGCCGTCACTGTCCGGGGAGAACGGGTTCGGGCTGAAACTGATGCCGGTCTGCCGCGGTTCATTTTCCGGCTGCTGCTGGATCGAGTTTTCACGGCCCGGGGTACCCCCTTTTTCGTTGGTACTGGAGCTCCAGTTCGCCGGATCGTCGCTTTCACCCCCAGGATGAATACGCTCCAGGGCAATACCGGCCGGGTCGGGCAGATTGGGATTGTGCCAGCTTTCGCGGTAGTGAACCGAGTCAATCACGGTCCCGGTGCTGTCGGCCAGATATATCGCGTCACTGCCGGACGAAAGCCCAAGTGTACCCCGGTCGACCATGGCTCGATGTTGAGGCGGGACCCCATCCAACCCGAAATAGCGGGCGACTCGACTGTCGGAGAAGGGGCGGGAATCCTCTTCCGGGTAGATGAGCAGGTATCCGCCCGGGGACAGGTAGCGGGCTCGTGATGAAACCGGGAACAGCTTCCGGATCTCGCCCTGTTCATCCGGGGCGTTATGCAGGAAGAATCCCTCCAGGGAGACGGCATAATCCCGGTTGCTGCGGAGTTCGATATATTCACTCTGGTCCGGCAGATTGTCGGCAGGCTTTGAAATCGGGTCGAACATAATTTCATTGATGACAACAGCCCCCGGTTCTACCGGTTCTGCAAGCGGTATCGCTGCGGTTTCGGTACGATTTCCTTTCACATCGGTCAGGTTGTGAATGGTAATGGTCTGGCCGGTGTGTTCTGCCGGGGCAGGGGCCAGGTTACCCAGCAGAACCCGGTGGCCGTTTGTAGAATCGAATGATGTAATTTGAAGTTGATGCGAACCGGTTCGAAACTTCAGTTCCGGGGTAATCCGGATAAACTCGCTGAACAGCACTTCCGCCTGCCGTTCGCCACGGCGTGTTGAAAAGATAACACGGGGCGGGGTATCGTCGGGACGGTACACGGAGTTTTGGGCCCCAGGTGTACTTCCGGAGGGGGCGCGGCTACTGCTCCAGTTCGCGGAGTCGTTGGAGGCGGCGGCCGGGTCCATCCGCTCGAGGGAGATACCTTCCCCGCTGGCCCAACGGCTGGTGTAGTAGAGCGAATCGATCGCGTGCCCCCTGCTGTCACGAATAATTACGGCGTCATCGCTATCGTTCAGGGAGGGGAAGTCATCCAGACGGTACCATGTTTTTTCACCGGGTTCGGATGTGATCTTATTATTACTTGTGAAAACCAGGAAATCTCCCGGTTTCATCGTGATATTCCCGGAAAGGCCGGCGGTATCGCTCGCATCTCCGATCATCCATCCCTCGAGGTTGAAATTTTTCTCACTGGAGTTAAATAGTTCCACAAATTCAGCCTGCTCAGGGTCGGACGGCGCAAACAGGATCTCATTGATAACCAGGTCACCCGGCAGGGGGTCTCGATAAATGAGATACTCTTTTGATGCAACCAGCGGTGAAATAGTATTGCCGAAAATATCCTCCAGCCCGCTGATCCCGAATTCGTAGACCGTCCCCGGGTTGAGCTTCCGTGCCAGGCGGAGTGAGATTGTGTCTCCTTCGGCGGAAATCTGGCGTATTCCCTGGTCGGGCTGAATGGAGAAGTTCTGACGATCGGTAGCTGTTCCAATGGAAATACGTTCATTGAAGATCAGTTTTACAGCCGCATTACCGGCGAATGAAAGGCCTGCCAGCTCCGGCGGATCATGGTCCGGCTCAATATTGTTTGGGCTGCCGGGCGAACCGAATCCGGCCGGAGCATCTCCCCAGTTTTCCCGGTAGAATCCGGGTGAGTAGGCAGCACGTCGCTCGAGTGCCACTTGGTCGCCGCCCCAGGCGGGCCGGTACCGTAGCGAGTCCAGCTGTTCTCCCGTCGCATTTCGGATTACGATATCATCCCCGCCGTTGTTAAGGGCCGGGAACCGGGTTCCCAGTGTCAGCAGGCGGATTCCCGGTTTTGCACGCCACAGTGTACTGTCCGGGGCGAGCACGGCAAATGAGTCCGGCGGCAGGACAAACGGGTTCCGGGAGATCAAGTTCCTGTTTCCCGTATTGTCATTCATAGTCCAGTTGCGGAGATCGAAACTGCGATCGGTGGGGTTATAAAGTTCGATATATTCCGTCAGACCGGCCGGCGGTTCAAAAAGAAACTCATTGATAACGACATCCCCGGAATCAGCCCGGGAGATGTCGTAGTAGGTAAATGAGAGGGTTTTGGCGGTCATGCTATTTCCGAATATATCCTCCACCCCCGATACGGTCAACGCGTAGGTGGTGGCATTGCGCAGAGTATCGTTCAGCTGCAGCAGGAGGGTGTCGGGCGGAAAAAGCCTCGCATTCGACACGGTGATCTCGGGAAGCAGCGAGTAGTGTTCCAGTGTTTCCGCGGTCTTCCCGTCGACCCGTTCACTGAACAGGATCTGAACCTGCTGATCTCCGGCGATCTCAACGCTTCGGACTTCGGGTGGTGTGCTGTCTGCGGGAATGGCATTCGGTGCCCCGGGGGTACCTTCCCGCGGGTCTGGAGATTCACCCCAGTTCTCCCTGAAATGTGCAGGGGCTTCCGGTGACCTGCGCTCAAGCGCAACGCCCTCGCCGCCCCAGCCGGCGCGGTACGCAAGTGAGTCAAGAAGCGTTCCATCTGCCACGGTAAGGCGGATCTGATCCCCGCTGTTGTTCAGTGAGGGGAACTCCGGCATTCGGAGAAAGTGTTTCGGACCGAATTCATTGTACAGCGCCGCCGTGTCGCTGCTGATTACCAGCCGCTGCCCGGGTTCCAGCACGTGTCGGGTATTACCTAGGTGGTTGAGGGATATTTCATCGCCGAGTTTCCATCCCTCCAGCTCGAACCGCTTTTCACCTGGATTATAGATTTCGACGTACTCGACCAGGGATTCGGGCGGGTCGTACATGAACTCATTGATCACGACGTCCCCGGGCCCGGGAATGTCAAAGATGGAGAACGGAATGCTGGTTGGCCCGGAAAGCAGTGTGCCGGTGTGATCCCGAATCTCGCCGATCTGCAACTGGTACTGCCCGCCCGGAAGTGCGGTATCGAACTGAAGGATGATACGACGGCCGTCGACGGAAACCCGGTTCGGACTGCCGATTCCGCCGGTCACGGTAAAATCGGAGGGATCTACGGTTGCCGGATCAAGTCTGTTCGTTATTTTCACGATCAGGCTGCGGTTCCCGGAAGATTCCAGGGAAACTACCTCCGGGGGAAATTCGGTGACCAGGAATTCATCAAAGAAAAAACGGTCGGTTCGCGTGGACGTGTACTGCGGACGGATTCCGAAATAGTTCGAGTTGGTAATCCGGTTGTCGATTCCCATCGCCTCTTCCGACGGTTCTGTCGAAAAGCTGGCGGAGCTGGCCAGGGTCCAGGTTCCCCCCGCACTTCGCGTAACCTGTACCCGGTATGCCCCGCCTTCGTTGATATTCCGCGTCCCGGTTACCACCGTCGCGGCAGGTTCCCCGTTGCGGTATCGAATGATTTTGAACCGGTCATCGCTTCCGCTTTCCCCCGCCTGCAGGGCGTACCCGGTAACGGGTCCACCGAGGTCGGTGGTGTCACTCATAAGAAAAACAGTCAGGTTGTTGGAGCCGGAGAGTGAAAATGAATTAAACCGGATGAAAAGGGACCATCTGCCGTATGCAGTGGTTGACGCGGTATAGAGCCGGGATTCCCCCTCGTCCGGAGCGGTAAGCTGAAGCAGGTTATTCTCCTGTTCGCTGGTAATGGAAAAGTGATCCCGGTCACCGAACCACGCCGGGGAATCGGTTATATCCCCGTCCTCAAAATTCTCTTCCAGGATCGTTTGCTGGGAGATTCCAACGTCAGAAATGATTGATAGCGTGAATAGCAGTAACAGGATTCGCAGCTCCATACGGGATGAAATCGCTTTATTACCGGCGAAAGAGAGCGCCGGAGTACATAGGCAGGCATACTGCCGGCGGCCAACGTAAACGAAGAGGATGAAGAGGGGTCAACCTCTCCATCCCGGAAGGACATTGAATGTGCTCTCTCATTCAACGGCTTGTATAAAGATGAGTTATCTTCACCCTTATAGATCGATGAGAAGAGCAATCCTTACAATTTTTTTAATTTTTTTTGGGAATCCGTTTTTTGGGCTTCAGGCGCCTTTTTCGGGGGGTATCCAACCCGTTTTGGGCTCATTTTTTTGTTGGTTTTTTAGCATCGAATATACCATTTTGTGCTACAGTTGAGCGAGATACTGAAACAGCAATTAAACGGATGCCTCCGATGCCCTTTACTTCTAAGATGGTAAAATTTGAAATTCCTAATATTTCACACGGCCTGAAGAAGGCGAACGGGATACTGAGACTGGTTGATGACTACCTGGAACTTGAATTCCAGGAGAAGGACGCGCTGGTGGAGCTGTTTAAATCAGACGTGAAAGTGCGGCGGATTCCGCTTTGTGAACTGGAGTCGGTGGAATACAAGAAGGGGTGGTTCAGCGCAAAGATCTTGTTGGAGGCCGGCTCCATGAAGGTCCTGGAGGAGATACCGGGCTCCGATCACGGTAGCTCTGTTCTGAAAGTGGATAGAAAAGAAAAGGATGACGCCCGGGACCTGGTTTCCAAAATCAGGCTGAAGATGTCGGAACTGAAACTGCAGGCACTTGATGATGAGGATGAATAGGACGCGAATAACACGGTTAATACGGCTCAGCGGCACATAATCCGTGTCATCCGCGGTCCCGTTGCTCCTCGTTCTGGCACTAAAGAGTACGTATGCCGGTGGTTTCGTTGCCGAGACCAGGCCGAAATCAGTCGAGATAACCCTTCTGGGCCAGCAGCTCGGCGTTCAGGATCGCCCCGCCGGCGGCACCGCGCACCGTGTTGTGTGCCAGTGCAATATAGGAGATATCGAATACCGAACCCTCACGCAGGCGTCCCATACCCAACTGCATGCCGTTTTCACGTGCTGAGTGCAGTCGCGGTTGCGGGAAACGGTCCTCCGAATAGAGTTTGACCGGTTGGTCAGGAGCAAACGGCAGGTCCAGGTCGGCGATCGGGCTCTTCCAGTTTGTTACGGCCTCCCGCACTTCAGCAATACCTGTCGGTGTTTCTTTCAGTTTAACAGCCACCGATAGCAGGTGCCCTTCTACGGTGGGTATCCGAACGGCCGTTGACTGCAGACCGAAGTCGGCGTGCACCACCGTGCCATCATCTTGCAAAGTACCCAGCAGCTTCCGGGGCTCGGTATCTATTTTGTCTTCTTCCCCGCCGATAAACGGAACGGCATTACCGAGGATATCGAGACTGGGTACGCCCGGGTAGCCCGCCCCGGAAACCGCCTGCATCGAGGTTACCACTACTGATTCGATTCCAAACGCGTCGTGGAGCGGCCGCAGTGACATCGAAAGGGGGATGCACACGCAGTTGGGGTTGGTGACAATCCAGCCGCTTCCGTCTCCGGTAAAATCCTGGGTCTTGATCATCTCGACATGGTCCGGGTTCACTTCCGGAATCAACAGGGGCACCGAATCGTACATCCGGTAGTTTTTGGCGTTTGATATGACCGGAATACCGGCTTCCGCAAACGCCTTCTCGATCTCACCGGCCACGGAGGAATCGAGGCCGGAGAATACAAAATCAAGTCCCTTGAAATGCCCGGGATCACACGTAGAAACCTCCAGCTCGGTCACCGCTTCCGGCAGCTCGATATCCTCGATCCAGTGGACGGCTTGTTTGTAAGGTTTTCCCGCCGAACGTTTAGATGCTCCCAGGGCCTTGATTGTAAACCAGGGATGATTTCGAAGTAAACGAATAAACTTTTGTCCAACTGCGCCGGTGGCGCCGAGAATTCCTACGTTAAAGCTGTGCATTGTTTTATGGTTTCTGTGTAATTAAAAGTTATTCCTGTCCTGCTGTTGACTGGATCGCTTCCCGCCGGGTCGGCTGTGTCGGCCGTACGGCGAGCCTGTACACACTGTGATTTCAATTCGTCCGTTCGTTGTCCCGAAAGCTGTCGGGCCGGACGATATTGTCAGCATGTATGCCCGTCAAAATGCAGGCGGCACCAAATATCGGAATTAAAAAACTAGAATTCATTAATTAAACCTAGTTTTTTTATCTTTGGGCTTCGTTGAAATCCAACCAAAATAACTTCCTGAACTTAATGCCTGTAACCGAACTTGATAGCCTGGATAAAATTGTTTCGCTGGCCAAGGCCCGGGGCCTTATTTTTCAATCATCTGAAATTTACGGCGGACTGGGTGCCGTCTACGATTACGGTCCGCTCGGGGTGGAACTGAAACGCAACATCCGGGATGTATGGTGGAAGGAGATGACCCAGAAGCATGACAACATCGTTGGGGTGGACGCGGCCATCTTTATGCATCCGAAAGTGTGGGAGGCCAGCGGCCACGTGCAGGGCTTTAACGACCCGATGATTGACGACAAGCAGTCCAACAAGCGCTATCGTGCCGACATGCTGATCGAGGGGCATATCGCGAAGTTGCGCAGCAGCGGCAAAAGCGGAGAAGCCGATGAGCTTCAGGAACAGCTCGATACCGCCGGCACCCGGGAGGGGCTGTGCGAGGACCTCCACAAAATCATTATCGACAACGAAATTCGTGCCCCGGAATCCGGGGCGTTCGACTGGACCGAGGTCCGCCAGTTCAACCTGATGTTCAAGACCCAGTTTGGCGCGGTCTCCTCCGGGGATGATGACGACGCCGTTTACCTGCGCCCGGAAACGGCCCAGGGTATTTTTGTGAATTTCAAGAATGTGATGGATACGGCCCGGCAGCAGGTGCCGTTCGGTATCGCGCAGACGGGCAAGGCGTTCCGCAACGAGGTGGTGGCCCGGCAGTTCGTGTTCCGCATGCGCGAGTTCGAGCAGATGGAGATGCAGTATTTTGTGGAGCCGGGTACCGACGAAGAGCAGTATGAACGCTGGCTGGAAGCCCGTCTCGAATGGCACAAAAGCCTCGGCATCCGCCCCGAAAAGCTGCGTACGGAGCCGCACCCTGAAGACAAGCTGGCCCACTACGCCGCCGCTGCCGCCGACATACAGTACGAATACCCGATCGGCTGGCAGGAGGTGGAGGGCGTGCATAACCGTACCGATTTCGATCTTTCGCAGCACCAGGAGTTTTCCGGCAAAAAGCTGGAGTACTACGACCAGGCCAAACAGAAGCGCTACATCCCGTATGTGATTGAGACCTCCGTGGGTCTCGACCGCACCGTGATGATGGTGTTGTGCGATGCCTATCGCGAGGAGGAGGTGGACGGCGACACACGCACCGTCCTGAAAATGCACCCGAACCTGGCCCCCCGCAAGGTGGGCATTTTCCCGCTGATTAAGAAGGACAAACTGATCGATCTCGCCAAAAAGATCGAGGCCGACCTGCGGCAGGAGTTCAACGTACTGTATGATGAATCCGGGTCCATCGGCAAGCGGTACCGCCGGCAGGATGAAGCGGGAACCCCGTTCTGCGTTACCGTCGATTTCGACGGGGTGGAATCGGAAGGGGAGGATACCGTAACGATCCGCTACCGCGATGACATGACCCAGGACCGGGTGCCGGTCAGCCGCCTCAAAGAGGTGATCAGTGACAAGATGAAATCATGGTCGCCTGAAGAGTGATTCGAGTAAAGCGCAAAGAGCTTAACGTGTAGCGAAGTGAAGCTGAATATGCCCGCGAGGTACCCGGCGCTGTGTTCTTTGCGCTATGGCCATTCCCAAAAAACTAGCATTTTTACGTTGTGAGTCAAACTCCCTCTTGGTTGCAGAATAATAACAAACGCCTGATCTACATTTTTGTACTGCCGGTTGCGCTGGTGTATATAGTCTGGCTGGGCTGGATGATCACGCAAAACTGGTGGTATCTGTTTCTGTCAGACTGGTATATGACCCTGACGATGGTGTTCGGCTCTTTCATTGCCGGGGCCAGTTCGGAGGGGGGCGGGGCGATCGCCTACCCGGTTATGACGCTGATGTTCCAGATCGATCCCGCCGTGGCGCGGAACTTCAGCCTGGCGATACAAAGTATCGGCATGACGGCCGCCTCACTCTGGATTGTGGCAAAACGGATTCCGATCGAAAAGACCTATCTCTGGATTGTCTCGATCGGTGGGACGGCCGGTATCATTTTCGGGGCCTATCTTATCGCGTCCTTTGTGGTGCCCGCCTATGCCAAGATGATGTTCGTATCGTTCTGGCTCAGCTACGGTATCGCCTTGTTTGTGATCAATCACATCCGGAAACGGGATTCGGTGCAATCACTGCCGGCGCTCGACACCTGGCAAAAGGCGGAACTGGTGGGGATCGGATTTGTCGGGGGTATCCTGAGTGCCATCCTGGGCAACGGCATCGATATCTGTTCGTTCGCCTTCGTTACGCTTAAATATCGCCTCTCCGAGAAGATTGCAACTCCCACGTCGGTGATTCTCATGGCTATGAACGCGGTGGTCGGGGTGCTGCTGCACGGATTTGTGCTCCAGGATCTGCAACCCCAGGCGATCAATTTCTGGATGGTATGTATCCCGGTCGTGGTTCTCGGGGCGCCGATGGGAGCTTGGGTCATCAGCAAGGTGAACCGGCTCTATATCGCGGTACTGCTCTATATCATCCTGGTGGTTCAGTTTATCAGCGCCATCCTGATTATTCGGCCGGACCTGCCGCTGATCATCTTTTCATTCCTGGTGTTCATGACCGGTATAGCCCTCTTTTTCTGGCTCACCCGGTACCACGGTAGGACCCTGGAAAAGAGCAGCCGATTTGTAGAGGAACGGGATTAATCGAAAGTCTGAGATCCTGTATTAAAAAGAGAAACGAAGCTCTCCCACCGGCGTCATCCCGGGCTCCGACCGGAGATCTGGCAGGGAAAAGAAACGTTGATATTGTCAGGGAATGTGATCAGTGTTCATCGATCCTGAGAGAGATGCTGAAAAACCTTCAGCACAGTGGATTAGGATGAGGGAGAAGGGGGTGTGAGATGCTATGCAACACTTGTAACTCATTATCGTCCCGTCCCGACGCCTGTCGATGGATTGTTCACACATAATGGAAGCCCGCTGCCATCGGAAGAAGACGTTTGATTTTTTGAGGAATCCCGGTAAAAATCTGCGGTGGACAGGGTGGTGTGATAGGAATAAAAAAAGCGTCCGGTCAGTTTCAACCGGACGCTCACAATCAGATGTGTTGGACAGTTATTGCGAAGAGTTGGCTATCCCGATTACGCCACATCCTACCCGCGGGCCGGCAGCCCCGGACGGTTGTGACTCGAGGTCATCTTCGCCCCCATGCACAACAATACCGCGGCCGATAATACTGTTGGGGCCGTTCAGCTCGATCATCGGGTCGACATAGTCGATCGTGGCATTACCCTCACCGTCAGCAACAATGTTGCCCATGTCACCCATATGGCGGTTGTCCTGCGTCGGGGCACCGTGGTCGTTCCCGGTGGGATTGTAGTGCCCCCCGGCGGACGTTCCATCAGAGGCTGTGCAGTCGCCGTATTGATGAATATGGAAGCCGTGACGACCCTTTTCGAGCCCGCTCAGGTTGGCCGTGACCTGCACGCCGTTCGAGGCCTGTTCAAACGTCACTGTTCCGGTTACGGAGTTACCCTCAGTCGGGTGTACCACGGCAACAGCCCGGGTAAAATTGGTTTCCGGTTCGGCCTGTTGCTGCTGGGTCTGCTGTTGCTGCTGCTGGGTGCAACCGGCGGCGATAAATATTGCGATAGCAATGGCAAATGATAATATTTTCGATCTCATAGGCATGTCGTTAAATTATTTTGTTAAAATTACAGGTTCCATAACAATCTGAATTCCGCTGGCATTCACAAAAAATGAAAAGAATCTTTTTGTGTGGGAGGGATATAACCAAGACCTTTGAGCATTCCAAATGCGGTAAAAACAGGCGGATATTCTTGAAATTTTCAGAACCGCCATCATTTTGTATCATTCAGTGAATCATCGAAAATAAATATATACCATATGGCAAGTAACTCGGTACAGCCTTTTCACCTGGGATTCCCGGTGGCCGACCTGGAAGAAACCAGATCGTTTTACGAAGATATCCTGGGATGTGAGGTTGCCAGTGTTTCCGATCGAACAATCAATATCAATTTTTGGGGGCACCAGATCGTGGGACACCTTATTCCCGATTTCGCCGGGAAACACGGAACCAATCAGATTGACGGGAATCCGGTGCCGGTACCTCACTTTGGTGTCATCCTGGAGTGGGAAGAGTGGGAGGCCCTTGCAAAAAGAGTGGAAGAAGCCGGGGTGGATTTCCTGTTTGGGTCCTATGTGCGCGACAAGGGAGCACCGGAAGAGGAAGGGAAGATGTTTTTCCGGGATCCCAGTGGCAATACCATGGAGTTCAAGACTTTTAAAAACGATGATCAAATCTTTTAATAGATGGGATATGGAACCAATTCCGTGGGTAACCGCCGGGTATCCTGATTTTTGTCAGATCACTACAAACCGCTTATGACGCTGCTAATATTTTACCTGCTGCTGGCTTTGGGGGTCTCCTTTATCTGTTCGATACTGGAGGCGGTACTGCTTTCGGTTAGTGAGTCGTATATAGCTGTCATGAAGCGAAAGGGTACGCGGACGGGCGAGCTGCTCACCACGTACAAACAGGATATCGATCGCCCGCTGTCAGCGATCCTGAGTCTCAACACCATTGCCCATAC
>JAWVZC010000017.1:0-22489 GCA_033722415.1 Balneolaceae bacterium
AAGAAGGGCGAGGCTTCAGTGGGCAAGAACGTCTCAGGACTCATATCTCAAGACTCATGACTATTAAAAGGCTTTCAGCTGGCGGGAAGGTTTTGTATTTTTGGAGTCTTTGAACGAAACAAAAATCCCCGTTGAAATTATGTCGAACAGGCGAGCCATAAGAGAATCGGTACTGCAGGCCCTTTACGCCGAAGAGCTTACCAACGATTCCTGGGAGCACATCCTCGATTCGCAGATCAAAAGTAAATTTTCTTCCGACGCAGACTCCAGGTCTTTTGCCGAAAAGCTGCTACTGAAGACGCTCAAGAATCGTGAAGAGATTGATACCATTATCCAGAAGCATATCAAGAATTGGGATATGGGCAGGCTGAACCTGGTGGACAAGCAGATCCTTCGGCTGGCTTTATGCGAGTTTCTCTTCTTCGAGCAGATACCTACCAAGGTCACTATTAACGAGGCCATCGAAATAGCCAAGAAATTTTCGACCGCCAAATCGGGGAATTTTGTTAATGGCATCCTGGACGCAGCCCTCGAGCAGTTGCAGGATGAAGATCGCATCAACAAGAAAGGACGGGGACTCATAGAATCCTCCATTAACCAGTAAGTAGCCAGTTCATTGCCAGAGAAGAAATTTGTAGCCATCGGAGATATTCACGGCTGTGCCGAATCGATTAAGGCTTTGGTTAAAAAGCTGTCGGATTACAGGGACCGAGAATTCGTCTTTGTAGGAGATTATATCGATCGTGGACCCGCTTCCAAAGAGGTGGTGGATTACCTGATGGAATTCAGGAAAGAACAATCCTGCGTATTTATCCGGGGCAATCATGAACAGATGCTCCTGGACGCCTGTAACGGTGACAAGTTAGACCTCTGGTTGATGAATGGTGGAAGAACCACCCTGCAGTCGTATGATACTACCCCGAACGAGCTATCCATACCAGAGGAGCATATGGCTTTCTACGAGAATACGCGTCTCTACTACGACACAGAGGACTTCTTCTTTGTCCATGCCGGCTTGTCGCCTGCCCGGACCATAGAGCAAAGTGTGCAGGATGAGGCCAATCACGAAGATTTCCTGTGGGAGCGATCGCACCTGAATGCCTTCGAGACTCCCTGGGAGAAGACGGTGGTCTTTGGGCATACGCCCCGTTCGCATCCCATCCAAAAAGAGCATATGCTTGGAATCGATACCGGATGCGTATACGAATCTCTGGGTTATGGCAAGCTCACGGCGGCCCTGCTTCCCGAGAAGAAATTCATACAGCAGGTCTGCCTGGATTGAGGAATATAGCGAGCATCCAAATCCGCAATGTATACGATTAAACGTTTAAACACCCGGATGTATCGGTAATAATCTAGGCCTACTCAAAAGCTATTAACAAACATTGCGGATGTAATACGAAGAAATTTCAAGAATCAAGAAGCACAATTTTATTAAACAGATCAGAACATGAGTTTAAAATGCGGTATCGTAGGATTGCCCAATGTCGGCAAATCTACCTTGTTTAATGCCCTCAGCGATGCGGGGGCCGAAGCGGCCAATTTCCCTTTTTGTACCATTGACCCGAATGTGGGTGTCGTTCCAGTACCCGACGAACGGCTTGACCATCTTTACGAACTGGTGGAATCAAATCAGAAAATACCGACGAGCGTGGAGTTTGTCGATATCGCCGGACTGGTAAAAGGCGCTTCTGAAGGGAAAGGCAAGGGCAACGCTTTCTTGTCACATATCAGGGAAGTGGACCTTATCGTCCATGTGGTTCGGTGCTTTGATGATCCCAACGTCATTCACGTGGAAGGGAGTATCGATCCCGCGCGTGACATCCGTATTATCGAAGATGAACTGGTTTTCAAGGATCTTGTTTCGGTGGAAAAGCGGGAGGAGAACCTTAAGAAAGAGGCAAAAAGCGGCGATAAGAACATTATCGCCCGGTATGAAACGGTAAAGCAGCTCCGTGAACATCTTGAACAGGGGAATTCGGCCCGCACGTTTACCGACGATCCCGAGGTGAAAAAAGCGTACAGGGAGCTGTTTCTACTGTCCGACAAACCGGTACTATACGCCTGCAACGTTGGAGAGGATGACCTGGACAGCGGCAATGACTATGTCGATGAGGTCAGAACGATTGCAGCCGAACACAATGACGAGGTGGTCACGTTTTGTGCCAAAATCGAGGAGGAGATCGCCGAACTGGATGAAGAGGAGCGCGAGGCGTTTCTCGATGAGCTGGGTGTTGAAAGTGCCGGGCTCGACCGCCTGATACAGGCCGCCTACAAGGAACTGGGCCTGATCACCTTCTTTACTGCCGGTCCCAAGGAGGTACGGGCCTGGACCGTCCGTAAAGGGGCACGAGCTCCCGAGGCGGCGGGGGTAATCCACTCCGACTTCCAGAAGGGGTTTATTCGTGCCGAAACCGTCAGTGTGGAGACCTATATCGAGCTTGGATCAGAAAAAGCGGTACGGGATGCCGGAAAGATGAGGCAGGAGGGGAAGGACTACATTGTACAGGATGGCGATGTCATGCTGTTCCGGTTTAACGTGTGAGATGGGGCTTGAGTCGCGAGTCGTGGGTCCTGAGTCATGAGTTATGAGTTGTGATTCATGGGTTTTGCGTCTTGTAATGAGGGGACTTAGCCTTCATTTCTCACCAATTTCGCAGTCAATACACCCTGTTAAATTTATTTCTTCTTAAAATCAAAGTAACTTTTTGATTACCGCGGCATTGCACAAATTCAAATTAATTATTGTGGGAAATGCAGGCTAGAGGTGAGAATGGATTTTAAATCAGCCGGAAACTTTTTGAGGTACGGAGAAACAGTATATGGGATTCCGACTTTCGGGTGTCCTGATCATTAATTTTGAAACAGTTCCGAATTAGGAACGGTCAGGGAATTTCCATTCCTGACATTGAATACGCTCCTTGAGCTTCTGTGCGGCTTTTACATACCCTCCGTCGCTGCCGTCCACAAAGTGTATGTGCTGACGGTGATATTTAAACACCATACAGGTGATCATGGCGGCGTCCGTGATATGTGTACCATAGGCCAGTTTTTGCTGCCGGAACTTATCCTCGAGGTATTCCTGCAGTTCTTCGATCTGCCGTTCCGATCCCGAAATCACAACGCGCAACATCCCGTCAAACTTGCGGTGATCAGAATTCAGGGCCAGGTCCTGCTTATAGCGCGACCAGTCCGTTTCGGAAGACCGGTAGCCCAGCCGCATGAACAGTTTTCCGAGGATAATCTCTGTCTCTGCCTTCAGAATGTAGCAGAGACGCTGCAGCCAGTTCATCCCGAACGTTCGAAACTTCACTTCGCCCATGAGCGAGGGCAGTGACAACCGCATGGTAAGCTGTGCAGGATCGACTGGGTTGGTCTGATCATCGAAACCAAAGATCTCCCTCATCTTCAGCAATACATTTTCGTAAACCGCGTCGGGATTCTCACACCGGGGATTACGCTTGACAAGCATGGTAAGCACCTTCCTGTCTCGCTGCCTTACCTCCTCCCATCGACATTCCAGACCGGAAAAATCGACTTCACCGGCGTCCGTTTTCTTGGGAACATGATATTGGGTACGGGAGCTCGTTTTCAGCAGTTCTTCGGCATAGCCAAGGCCCTCCCCGGAAAATATCGCCTGGCTGTAAACGCCGGATACGCGATAGCGCGCCACCTGCAGGTCAAAACCCCGGTCCCTGATATCCCTCACCGGTATGACGGCAGCCCGGAGATCAAGCCTAAAGCGGTCGTGGCCGATTTTGCGACTGGCACCAAATACCTCCTCAAGGGGGGCACGATATCCCGGCGGTACGCAGATGGCACAACCGTCACCGGCAAAGGTGAAGGGGAACTTTTCCTTCGTTGTAATGTTCAGGAAGCCCACAATGGGGGAGGCTCCCAGGATGTTGACGGTTTTATATTTGCCCTCCTGCACAGCGCCCGTGGAGTTGGTGATATCGGTCACCCCGAGGTGCCAGTCGTCCGGGATCCTGTGAAAATTTTCAGGATCGGAGACGTCAAAAAAGGATTCCAGAACCGGCAGATCTGCATAAAATGTTTCGCTTGAATCGGAATCCATCAGCCAGGTAAAACCTGTTGAGAATTGGCAGCGGACAGCGTCAGTCCGAACGTACACGGGATGTGGATGTTGATGATTTGAGATGAATATCCGCGGTATCCGCAGGAATCAGATAGGGATTAATCCGGTCGTGGACGACCCAGGCATCCGGGAAGCGGTTTTTGACGATTCGCGAAAACTGGATGGCCCGCCGGCGCTGGCTGAAATCCCCCACATGCACTTTGTAGTGCGGCTGTTTGAAAAAGACGTAGGTCTTGGGACTGTACCCGATGATGGTGGTATCGGACCATATACGGAACGATTTTGCGAGTGAGTCTGCCAGTTGCACATTGCGGGTGGAAACCACCTGGATTCGAAACCCGTCGAAGGGATCGCGGGCGGACGCTTGTGTACTGTCAACCGCCTGCATGAAGTGGTCGGGGATGTCGTGATTCTGGGTGGCATACAGATCGCTGAGACTGTTCCGATAGGCTGCCAGGTCGAGCCCGGTTTCCGTCACCTCGGATGCAGGTGAGGCCGTATCCTCGGGGGAACGGTCGTGGGTGGCCGGTTCCGTTGTCTGGCAGGCATGGATCAGTACCATGAGCCCTGAGAGCAGCAATAATGTGAAATAAGTTCGGTGCATTGGTTATGGGTAATCTAATTACCGATCGGATGCCAGGTTGTTTTAATCTCCTGGAAATTCATAATGAGTTGGGGATTCCGTGCGTCATCGTTTTGCCATTCGTCATACGGCTCGTTAACCACACGTTTAACGTTTAAAGCGGCATTTTCATCTATTTGTTTCCGGGTTTCTCTGTTTACTTCGTTATCGGCATAGAAAAAGGCATTGATATCCATGTGGGAAGCCAGGTGAGGGATCAGCTCGTCACGAAAACCGGTCAAAATATTGATTACGCCCCCCGGTACGTCGGAGGAATGCAGCACTTCAGCAAAGCTGACAGCCACGTTGGGTGCATCCCGGTCAGCCAGGACAACCGCCGTATTACCTCCCACAACTACCGGGGCCAACACCGAAACCAACCCCAGCAGCGGGCTGTTTACGGGTGCCAGTACCGAAACAACCCCCATCGGTTCCGGGATACTGAAATTGAAATGGTTACTCGCAACCGGATTGACGGTGCTGTATACCTGTTGGTACTTATCGGACCACCCGGCGTAGTAGATCAGCCGGTCAATACTGTGTTCCACTTCTGACCGTGCCGCTTTTACCGTCGCACCGAGAAGCTGAAGCTCTTCCATGAATTGTGCCTTTCGTCCTTCCAGCATCTCACCGATGCGATACAGGATCTGCCCGCGGTTATAGGCGGTTCGGTTTTTCCAGCCGCTGAATGCGTCTCGTGCCGCCACCACCGCATCACGAACATCTTTGCGCGAGCAGCGGCACGCATTGGCCAAAAAATTTCCCTGGTGGTCTTCCACCGTATAAAACCGTCCCGATTCCGTGCGCGGGAAGTTTCCGCCGATGTATGTTTTATAGGTTTTTTTTACTTCAACTCTGTCAGCCATGGTTCTGCAAATCTGTTGGAATGCGGTTGATGCGGATCCAAAAGTAAAATGTTGGTAAAACGGTGATTATCTGTTTTCTCCGCGTCACCCGTGTTCCTGGTTGATTCAATTCAATTCAACATAGGGATACAACCCGTGCAGCCCGCCTTCGCGGCCAATACCGCTTTCGTTATATCCGCCGAACGGGGAGGTCGGGTCAAACTGGTTGTAGGTGTTGGACCATACCACGCCGCTTCGAAGTTCCTGTCCTGTATTAAACACCCTGGAGCCCTTGTCAGTCCAAACGCCTCCCGCCAGTCCGTAAGGGGTGTTGTTCGCCTTCTCGACCGCCTCATCCGGTGTACGGAAGGTCTGGATAGTGAGCACCGGTCCAAAGATCTCCTCTTTGACCACCCGGTTTGACTGGCCGACATTGGTAATGAGGGTCGGTTTGCAGAAGTACCCGGTTTCGGGCAATCGGCAGGAGCTCTGGTAAATTTCAGCCCCCTCATCCAGCCCGATCTCGATATACCGGTTGATCTTCTCGAACTGCTGTTTGGAATTGATCGCCCCGATATCGGTATTTTTATCCAGCGGATCCCCGACAATCAGCGTTTCGATGCGGTCCCGCAGCTTTTGGGTGACGCTGTCTGAAATACTTTCCTGGACCAGCAGGCGCGACCCGGCACAACAAACATGGCCCTGGTTAAAAAATATGGCGTTGATGATCCCTTCCACCGCCTGGTCGATTGCAGCATCTTCGTAAATGATATTGGGACCCTTGCCACCCAGTTCGAGCGTGTATTTTTTGTCGGTGCCCGCCAGGGCGTTCATGATGATCTTACCCACTTCCGTAGAGCCGGTGAAGGCGATTTTGTCGACATCGGGATGATTTACCATATCCGCACCCGTCGGCCCGGCACCGGTAACGATGTTTACGACCCCCTGCGGTATACCGGCATGCTGGCAAAGTTCGGCGAATTTCAGCGCGGTCAGCGTAGTGGTTTCGGCCGGTTTCAGGACCACCGTGTTGCCCGTGGCCAGGGCAGGGGCTATCTTCCAGGCCAGCATCAGCAGCGGGAAATTCCAGGGGATGATCTGTCCGGCCACGCCGAGGGGTTCTGATCTCTTGCCGGGAAACGCGTAGTCCAGTTTGTCGGCCCAGCCCGCGTAATAGAAAAAATGAGCGGCTGCAAGCGGGATATCCACATCGCGCGATTCCCGGATCGGCTTACCCCCGTCCATCGATTCGATAACGGCAAACTCCTTTGCCCGCTCCTGGATGAGGCGTGCCAGGCGAAATACGTACTTGCTACGCTCACTCGCTGAAATTGTTGACCACCGTTTTTCATACGCTTTTCGAGCTGCCTTGACCGCCTTGTCTACGTCCTGTTGCGTAGCTTCCGCGATTTCGGCGAGTGGTTCTTCAGTGGCGGGATTGATCGTTTTGAAATAGCGTTTCTTTACCGGTGGTACGAATTCTCCCTCAATAAACAGCTCATAGCGATCCTGCAACTCGATGTGATCAGTGCTTTCGGGAGCTTCGTCGTAGGTCCACTGGGATCCGAACGAGAGTTTGGAGTTCGGTGATCCCGGTTTGTACGATTCCTCATCCGATGTTTTGGTGGTTTGCTGTTCTTCCGCCATGGTTATGTTGTGATTTGCGTACGATTAATCGAGTCAGGTTTTTAAAATGATTGCCTGTGGTTCCGGGTGTACCTCAATTTGGTGATCGCTGCACAACTCGGCATTCTGTAATCAATCGTTCGAGAAGTAGGATTCGCTCTGGTAGACGCCGGTCTGCTGTTTGACGATCTGCATCAGCAGGTCGTTGGTCAGTGAGCTGGCACCGAATCGAAAATAGTCGGATGTCAGCCAGGCATCGCCCAGTGTTTCCTTGACCAATACCAGGTACTGCAGGGCCTGTTTGGCCTTGCGGATGCCGCCGGCCGGTTTCATCCCAACCATGCGGTCTGTTTCATAGAAAAAGTCCCTGATCGCCTCGAGCATAACCAGGGTGACTTCCTGCGTTGCTGCCGGTGTTACCTTGCCGGTGGACGTTTTAATAAAATCGGCCCCAGCGTGCATCGCGATCTTGCTTGCTATCCGAATACTTTCATAGGTTTTCAGCTCCCCGGTTTCCAGTATCACCTTCAGGTGCGCATTCTTACAGGCCTCTTTTATGTCGGCTATCTCATCATAGACAAACGAGTAATTCCCTCTCAGGAATTCCCCGCGCGAAATGACCATATCCACTTCGTCAGCCCCCTGTTCAACGGCGAATTTCGTTTCCTCAAGTTTGGCCTTGCGGGTCGTCATGCCGCTGGGAAACGCGGTCGCAACGCTGGCTACCCTGATGCCGGTACCCTCCAGTTCCCGTTTGGCCACCGAAACCATATTGGGATATACACAAACGGCCGCCACAGTTGGCAGATCGGGCAGTTCGGCATGCGGTTCACGTGCTTTTTTGCAGAGCTGGCGAACTTTGCCCGGTGTGTCCATCCCTTCCAGGGTGGTGAGGTCGATCATGCTCAGTGCCAGCTTCAGCCCGTAAATTTTCGAATCTTTTTTGATACTCCGTTTGTTCAAGCGTGTTACGCGTTCCGCCACTCCCACGGCATCAACTGGTTCGGTTTGGGCGAGCTCGGACATTTCCACGGGATCCTGGATCTGTTTAGTTATTGCTGTTTCTTATCCTACAAAGTAAGCATTCAAACATACTGATCACAATCCTAAAGCAGAAATTGGATCACCGTGATATTCTGCCAACTGAAGGAGGCGGACAACGAAATATGTTGAATATTGCCCCGATTAATCATTATATCCCAGATAGGGTTGCTATACGCGGTACACCCCGTTATTTTCCGGTGCGTGTCGTACAGATTACGTTATTTACTGACTGTGTGGCTGAACCCCGACCGGCGTCAGCCTATAACGCTTTGCTGAACCGGGTTGCACAGGATATTCGGCAAATTCCAGGGGCTATATGTCGTGCCCTGTCCGGAGGTGGCCGCAGCAATCTTGTACACTGCGGGAGTCCGGGGATGTCGGAAGTTCGGAATGACAGCAAGATCGTTGGAACGGTGTTTGGCCAGATCCGCAGGATTGGTAAACTCGACTGATTTTTCAGGTTGCAGCACCGGTTCCGCCTGGCGCCCCCGGTCTGAACTGTCGGCAGGCGGGGATCACTAACCTTCAACTTTTAAGAAACGGAACGTGAACGTATATAACACCACAGCCGGAATTTTGATTGAGGAGGATAGTCAGTTCTACCTGGTGAAGAATGAATCATGGGACCGGTTTATCAACGATGACGGTCTATATGCCAAAGTTGAATCCCTGATTTCAACAATGACACAAATCGAAAACGGCCCTGAACTGTTGGCAAACAACCTGCTGGCTCCGGTCGAAAGCCAGGAGATCTGGGCAAGCGGGGTAACCTACTACAACAGCAAGCTGGGCAGGGAAGAGGAGTCGAAGGAGAGCGGGGGAAGTGACTTCTACGCCCGCGTGTATGATGCCGAACGCCCGGAACTCTTTTTCAAGGCTACCAAACACCGGACTGCGGGCCCGGGTGAACCCGTACGAATTCGTGAGGATTCCACCTGGGATGTACCGGAACCGGAACTCACCCTGGTTATTACCTCGGCGGGTTCCATCGTAGGATATACCATCGGCAACGACATGAGCTCACGCAGCATCGAAGGTGAAAATCCGCTCTACCTGCCGCAGGCCAAATGTTATGACGGATCGGCGGCGATAGGACCGTGCATTCATGTCACCCGCAACCCGCTGCCCGGTAGTACAACGATAGCCCTGGAGATTGAACGCGCGGGATCTGTCGTATTCCGGGATGAGATTGAAATCAACCAGATAAAACGCGACATCAGCGAACTGGTGAATTACCTGTACAAGGAATGCACGTTTCCGCACGGAAGTTTGCTCATGACGGGAACCGGTATCGTGCCTTCCAGGGATTTCACCCTGCACCATGGCGATGAAATACGAATCACAATTGCCCCGATAGGGACATTAATCAATAAGGTTGAATAGCAGATGGAATTAACAGGATTGAATGTAATCGGTAAAGAACGATCAGGAGAAGGAACGGAAACATTTCGGGCCGTCGACCCATCCACGGAAGAGCCTTTCGGGCCGGAATACGTGGAAGCCACCGGGGAAGAGGTCAGCAGGGCCGTGGAAAAAGCGGAGCAGGCCTTCCGCAGGTACCGGCATAAAAGCGGGAACGAACGGGCTGCGTTCCTGGAGGCCACTGCCGACCAGATTATGAATTTGGGAGATGAACTGATTGCCCGCTGCAGCCGTGAAACTGGCCTCGGTGAAGGACGTCTGACCGGCGAACGCAGCCGTACCGTCAACCAGTTGCGCCTGTTCGCCGAGGTGGTCCGCGAGGGTTCCTGGGTGGATGCACGCATCGACACGTCTGATTCCGCCCCCGATATCAGGAGTATGAAAATGGCGCTGGGCCCGGTTGGCATATTCGGGGCCAGCAATTTTCCGCTGGCGTTTTCAGTGGCGGGCGGAGACACCGCTTCGGCACTGGCCGCCGGCTGCACGATTGTCGTAAAGGCGCACCCGGCCCATCCCGGTACCTGTGAGATGATTGCCAACGCCATCACCAACGCCATTGCGGAGACCGGCATGCCCGAAGGTACGTTCTCGATGGTTCAGGGTGTATCGCATGATGTCGGGATGGCGATTGTCACCCATCCGCTCATCAAGGCGGTTGGCTTTACCGGCTCGTTCAAAGGTGGCAAGGCACTGTATGATGCAGCCACCAGTCGACCGGAGCCGATTCCGGTCTACGCGGAGATGGGCAGCACGAACCCGATCTTTCTGCTCCCGGGAGCACTGAGCGAGAAAGGAGAGGAGGTGGCCGAAGGGCTCACCAATTCGGTGAACCTGGGGGTCGGACAGTTTTGTACCAACCCGGGACTCGTAGCCTACGAGGAGTCGGAACGGGCGGGGGAATTTCGCCAGACCGTGGCCGACCGTTTTACAAGCGCGGCAGCCGGAACCATGCTGACGTCCGGTATCAAATCGGCCTATGAACAGGGGCTGAATCACCTGCTGCAGCAAGAGGGCGTGGAACTGGTTACCAGCGGGGATTCAAACGAGGCTCCCAACCGCGGGGTTCCACATCTGCTGGAGGTTGACTCGTCACACTTCCTGGCTAACAAATCGCTTGAAGAAGAGGTGTTCGGTCCCTCAACCCTTACGATAAAGGCCAAAGGCAGGAATGACCTTGTCGAAATCGCAGAAAACCTCCAGGGACACCTTACGGCGACCCTGTATGGAACGGAGGAGGACCTGGCGGAATATTCCGAACTGGTTGCCGTACTGCAGCGAAAAGTGGGCAGACTCATCTTTAACGGCTTCCCGACCGGGGTGGAAGTCAACCACGCCATGATACACGGCGGGCCGTTTCCGGCTACCACCGACAGCAGGACAACCTCGGTGGGGACTTCTGCTATTAACAGGTTCGCCCGCCCGGTCTGTTTCCAAAACTTCCCGGACAATCAGCTGCCCGATGAGCTGAAAGATCAAAATCCGCTTAATATCTGGCGGCTGGTAAATGGAGAGCGTACAAAGTGATCTATTCCTGCTGATTTTCAAGGTCTTCTTCCCCCCCGGAAGGAGACCTTTTTTTGTGGTTTCATCCGATGCTGACGGTGGCCGCCTGATTGAATAATTCTGTCCTACCCCGAAGCACGCTGTTTTCTGAACTTATCCCCAACTTTTGCCCTTCCATTCACCACCAAACAAAGTGGGAAGATCGTCCTTGCATTTTTCAGGAAAGATGGTTCAATTTTAAAACCGGGATGAAAATAGCGTAAGTAAACGTGATCAAAAACCAAAAATATGGGGGATACGATGGATCTTTCGAATATCAACATCTGGGCTGTACTGGTTGCCACACTTTCTACTTTTGCAGTGGGATATATCTGGTACGGTCCGCTTTTTGGCAAGGCGTGGATGAGGGAGTCGGGTATGACCGAGGAGAAAATAAACAAGGGAAATATGGGTAAAATATTCGGGCTGGCTTTTGTGTTTGAACTGGTGATGGCATTCAACCTGGCGATGTTTTTTCACGGTTCCCCGGAAGCTTCGGAAATGATCAACGCTGGCAACGGCGCCTTTTATGGTTTTTTAACCGGCTTCGGGTGGATCTTTTTCGCTCTCGCCGTGAACAGCCTGTATGAGCAGAAGTCATGGAAGTATATTTTAATTAACGGCGGCTACTGGACGGTCACGTTTACCATCATGGGACTCATCCTCGGCGCCTGGAAATAGACCTGTTTCCGGCCGGTTCCTCGTAATCTTACATTAAATGCTATAAACAACTCTGATGGAATGTAATGGCGATGGATGCAGTGGTGCCGGCCATAGAGCTGTTGCGCGCATCAACCTCGGCGATTCGGTGGTTAAGTGCCGAAGGTCGTTCGAACAGGACAAAGTTTGATGATGCAGTTGCCGATCTATCTGTTAGTTGGAAGAGTACGAGGGAAAAGGATACCGGCAAACTGGTTGAAAACCACTAGGGAATACCGACCACCACCCGGAGCCTTGGGCCCGTCCAAAACCTGCTTTCTATCGATCAGGGATTAACTTTATTGATTTGAGTCAGATGATTCCTGTAACCGGTTACTGCGCAGCTTCGGCCCGTTCATCCTCCAGGCATTTTCGCATGGCTTCCTTGAAGGTATGAACCGGCTGAGCACCGGATACGGCATATTTCCTGTTGAAAACGAAGAATGGTACGCCGCGAATGCCAAGTTCCCGTGCCTCCTTTTCGTCGGCCCGTACCGCATCCGAATACTGTCCGCTCTCGAGCATGGTTGTCACCCTTTCCGGGTCAAGACCGACCTCGTTGCCCAGTTGTACCAGTACGTCGTGATCCGCAACATGCAGTCCCTCCGAAAAGTAGGCGGAAAACAGTCGCTCTTCCGCCTGGTTTGCCCGTCCCTCTGTTTCTGCCAGCTTTACCAGTCGATGGGCGTCAAAAGTATTGGTGGGCTGAATCTGGTCCGGGTTGAATGCAATACCGACCTGTGCCGCTTTCTTTTTCATGTCGGCATTGGCTTTTTTCGCCCATTCGAGGGATTGCCCGTATTTTTGCGCCAGCATTTCATAGATATCCTGGTCGAGATTTACCTCGGCCTCGGGATCCAGTTCAAAACTGTGCCACTGAATTTCTGCTGAATCGTCGGCTTCAAGTTCCCGCAGGGCCCGTTCAAGGTGGTGTTTCCCGATATAGCAAAACGGGCAGGCGATATCACTCCAGATTTCGATCTTCATAAATGGTGATTGTTTACAATTCGTCATTATAGCTTGGTACTGGGGTAATGGCAAAATCAGCTCATGCGTTCCGTTTTCGTTGTTCATTTTTGTTATGTTCTGTTTTGGAGTAACCAGGAAATTTACCTTACCAGGAACGGAATTCACAAAACGACAATCGACCAAAATAACGTGTCATGGACCTGACGGGCAGAACTGCAATTGTTACCGGCGCAAGCCGTGGAATCGGGTATTCAATTACAAAAGCGCTGCTGAATGAAGGCGTTGTAGTGGCCGGCTGGAGCCGGACTTCCCCGGACTCCATTACAAGTGGGCATTTTCATCATATCCAAGTCGATCTGACAAAACAGGATGAGGTTGAACGGGCTTTTAAAGAAACAACTGATCTTTTAAGGAACCCGGTATCGATAGTGATCAACAATGCAGGGGCCGGCTATAAGGGGAATGTTGAAGAGATGCCGGTCGATGAGTGGGAGTATCTATTCGCCCTGAATGTTCACGGCATCTTTTACCTCTCGCGACTGGTGATTCCCGGTATGAAGGAGCGGCAGGAGGGCCATATTATCAACATCTCATCCGGGGCCGGAACCAACGGCATTGCGGGCATGACCTGCTACTCGGCGACCAAACACGCGGTGGTCGGCATCTCACGATCCCTGCACCAGGAGCTCCGGGATTTCGGAATCAAAGTGACCTGCCTCTCGCCCGGATCGGTCGATACCGGGTTCTCATCCTCTAAAAAGAACAAGCTCCAACCGGTAGATATGGCAAAATCGGTAGTTCATATCCTCAAATGCCCGAAGAATTTCCACTATACCGATATCCAGGTCCGCCCCCTGCAACCGTAACGTGCGGGAGCCTGCCGGGTCGATCGGAATATTACGGCGAGAAGATGGCAATATCAGCTAAAAAAAGATCATCCCCCGCAGATGAGATCAGATATTCATTTTGCGCCGGACAAGGTAATTTGAGAACATTGCAGTCTTTCAAACAATGCAACGATCACAACGGAACTGGATAAATTACATTTCAACGTTAAAATTTATTTCAACCATGGAACAACGACTGACCATTATTACACTCGGAGTTGAAGATCTCACCGGCATGACGGCGTTTTACCGGGAGGTATTTGGCTGGGAACCCACCGACGACAGTAACGAGAATATCACGTTTTTCAAGTTGAATGGCATACTGCTGAGCCTGTTCGGGAAAGAGGCCCTGGCAGACGATGCGGGGGTGGAAGCCGCAGGCCGAGGATTCAAAGGCTTCTCCCTTGCACACAACGTAGCATCGGATGCGGAGGTCGACCGGGTGATGAGCGAGCTCGAAGAGAAAGGGGTGGAAATCGTCAGGCAGCCCGAAAAAGTTTTCTGGGGTGGATATCGCGGGTATATCAGAGACCCGGAAGGGCATTTGTGGGAAATCGCTCACAACCCGTTCCTGGAACTGGACCAACAGGGCAACGTGAAGTAGGAGCAGGGGTTGTGTAAGAGAAGTGGTTATTTCATTGCTCGCAGTTTGTGATATTTTTTACAGCTATCAGCTATCAGTGTCAGTGGTTGGTAGTGGCTGGCCGGTCTCGGAACGCAAATTCCTGTAAAGGATTTGGAAACAATCCGTCTGTTTGATTATCGTGTCATTCTACTCTAACATTTATTACATCCATTCATAAATTTCGATTCTAATCCTCGTAATATGAAATTAAGACTCTTCCTGCTATTACTATTTTCGTTCATTCTATCATCAACCCAGCTTCTGGCACAGGATAACGGTTCGATCATAACGGAGACGAACTACAGCGGCCTGGAATTTCGGAACGTCGGGCCCGCACTGTTTTCGGGGCGTATCGCGGATATCGCCATCAGCCGGCACGATGAAAGCACCTGGTACGTGGCGGTCGGTTCCGGCGGCGTATGGAAAACCACCAACGACGGCATAACCTGGGAGCCCATTTTCGATAACCAGTCGTCCTATTCCATCGGCTCTGTTACGATCGATCCCGGTGACGAGCACACCATCTGGGTAGGAACCGGTGAAAATGTCGGCGGGCGCCATGTCGGGTATGGAGACGGCGTCTACAAGAGTACCGACGGAGGAAAAACCTGGGAAAATATGGGACTCGAGGAGTCCGAACATATCTCCAAAATTGTAGTGCACCCGGAGAACTCCGACATCATTTGGGTGGCCGCGCAGGGACCGCTATGGGACAAAGGGGGCCAGCGCGGGCTCTACAAGTCAACCGACGGCGGGCAGACCTGGGAAAAGAAACTCGGGGATGACGAATGGACCGGGGTTACCGATATTGAGCTCGACCCGCGGGACCCGGACCTGATGTATGCCGCCACCTGGCAGCGGCATCGAACGGTGGCAGCCTATATGGGGGGCGGACCCAATTCCGGGATTCACAAAAGCTACGATGGCGGGGAGACCTGGGAAGAGCTTAAAACCGGTCTGCCGTTAGACAAGAACATGGGCAAGATCGGGATGGATATCTCCCCGCAGAACCCGGATATCGTCTATGCGGCGATAGAGCTGCACCGTCTCAAGGGAGGCGTATACAAATCGGAAAATCAGGGGGATTCCTGGCAGAAGATGTCGAATACCGTATCCGGCGGTACCGGCCCGCATTACTACCAGGAACTGTATGCCTCACCGCACCATTTCGGGCGCATCTATCTCGTCAGCAACTATACCCAGGTATCGGATGACCACGGCAAAAACTTCGAGACGATCAACCTGGAACACAAGCATGTTGATGACCATGCCATCGCTTTCAAAAACAGCGATCCCGACTACATCATCATGGGCTCGGACGGTGGCCTGTATGAAAGCAGGGATCAGGGTCAAAACTGGCGTATGATCAACAATATGCCGATCACCCAATTTTACAAGGTTGCCGTCGACAATGCCCAGCCGTTCTATAACATCTACGGCGGCACGCAGGACAACGGCTCCCAGAAAGGGCCTTCCCGTACAGAAAATGAGATCGGTATTACCAACCGCGACTGGCGCAAAACACTCTTTGCCGACGGTCATGATACAGCCACCGAACCGGGCAATCCCAATATCTTTTACGCCGAAACACAGCAGGGGGGGCTCCACCGAATAGATGCCCGGACCGACGATCCTGTCTTTATCCAGCCGCAGGCCGGCGAAGATGAGGAGTTTGAGCGTTTCAACTGGGATGCCCCGATAGAAGTGAGCCCGCACAGCCCCACCAAGCTGCTGTTTGCCTCGCAGCGGGTATGGATATCTGAAAACAGGGGTGACAGCTGGACCGCCATTTCCGGTGATCTCACGCGCGACGAGGAGCGCATAACCCTGCCGATCATGGGTAAGCAGCGGAGCTGGGACAACGCCTGGGATGTCAATGCGATGTCGAATTACAATACGATTACTTCTCTGGCTGAATCTCCGCTTCAGGAGGGACTTATTTATGCCGGTACCGACGACGGGCGCATCAATGTAACGGAGGATGGCGGCCAAAACTGGCGAACCATCGAGCTGGCTGACATTGACGGGGTTCCCGCCAGGGCGTTTATCAACGACATCAAGGCCGACCGCTTTGATGTCAATACCGTGTATGTGGCACTGGATGATCACAAGAATGGAGATTTCAGTCCATATCTCCTGAAAAGTACCAATCGCGGGCGATCCTGGGAGCTGATCAGTGACGATCTGCCGGACCGCCACCTCGTCTGGCGTGTGATTCAGGATGATGTCAAGAAAGAGCTGATGTTTGCGGCTACCGAGTTCGGGGTGTTCTTTACCGTCGATGGCGGTGAAGAGTGGATTGAGCTGGAAGGCGGTCTGCCCACGATAGCATTCCGCGATATCGTGCTGCAGCGACAAAAGGACGATATCGTGCTGGCGTCGTTTGGCCGGGGATTCTTTGTCCTTGACAACTACGCCCCGCTGCGACAGATCAGCGAGGAGACCCTGAACCGGGAAGCCAGGCTGTTTCAGCCCCGCGACGCCTACTGGTACCAACCCGACCAGGAAGTGGAAGACCAGGGCGCGAACTATTTTATCGCCGAAAATCCGCCGTTCGGGGCTGTATTTACCTACTACCTGAAGGACGGATACCAGAGCCTTACCGAGCAGCGACAGGAGCAGGAGGAACAGCTAGATCCGAACCAGGATGTGCCGTTTCCGGGATGGGACAGCCTGGAAACCGAGATGCGACAGGAAGACCCCCGCATGGTGATCAAGATCCGCGACAGCGAGGGGAATGTCGTGAACCGGGTCGAGGGACCGACTACACCTGGCTTTCACCGGGTAAACTGGGAGTTGAAATATCCCTCCAAAGACGTGGTAACCCTTGAAGAGGAAGAGCAGGGGTTCTTTGGCGGCGGCTTTATGGTGACACCCGGAACCTACACAGCCACCCTCTACAAACAGATTAACGGTGCGTTGACCCAGCTGTCGGAGCCGATGGAATTCGAGGTCAAACCGCTCCGGAAGGGGACCCTCGAGCGTGCCTCAAATACCACGATTGCCGAATTCCGGGAAACTGTGGAACGGTTCCAGCAGGAAGTCACACAGACCTCGAATGCGCTGGAAGAGCAACTTGAACGGGTTAACAAAATGCAGAAGGCATTATCGCGGGCCGACGGGGAGGATCCCCAGCTTGTGAAAGATCTGCACGATGCCCGCATGCAGCTGCTTCAGATCAGGGAGCTCATGGAGGGCAGCGAAGCCAAAGAGCAGATCGGTGAGCGCGTTCATCCCACACCGGCTTCCAGAATGTTCGTCGGAATCAGGGCCATGTATTCAACATACGGTCCCACGCCGCTGCACGTACAAACCGTGGAAACCGGAAGGGATGAGCTCGAGGAAATCCGGGAACAGCTAAACCAGTTTATCGAAATGGAGATGCCGAAACTGGAAAAGGTCCTTGAACAAACGGATGCTCCGCCAATCAGGGATTAACAGCGGGGATGGCATCAAAAAGTGCAACTTTAAGGGAGCGCCACTCCGGTGCTCCCTTTTTTATTTGGCAGTGGAAATTTTTCAATTTTCTGTTACATTGTGTTAGTGTGATCAAATAACAAAGTGTTTGTGGTTAGTGTGAAACAGTTCCTGGCGATTATTACAAGTCTGTTACTCTGTTTTGTGTCATGCATTATGACAAAGGCCCAGTCGCCCGGCACGGGTTATTTTGTGGAGCGTGATGCCCTGTTTATGCGTTCAATGCCCGATTTTGAAGATGATGCCCGGTATATCCTGTCTTCACCTGCCCGTTTCGATCGTAAAAATCTACTCTTTTTTGGAGCTTTCTCTGCCGTAACGGGGATCTTGATGTCTTCTGTTGATTCTCCAATATATAACTCCGTCAGGGGAAATGACGTATCGAAGCACAATTTCCTCGCAGGACCGGGACGATTTTATGATCGTATAAACCCGAAATTGTTTACCTACGGTACATCGGGATTACTTGTGGGCGCCGGTTACCTGCTGGATGATACCAGGCTTGCACGTACCGGGTGGACGGCTGCAGAGGCCGTTTTGTTTACTCAGCTGACAACGGGTATTCTAAAATCGGCCGTAGGCAGAGAACGACCGTATGTGAACGACGGCAATTTTGATTTTGACCTGCTGGATGTTACCGAAGGCAATACAAATCGATCATTTCCATCGGGGCACACCAGTAAAATATTTGCCCTTTCGACCGTATTGGCTTCCAGTTATGACTCTCCGTGGGTTCGGCTCCCTTCCTACGCGTTGGCCGGTTCGGTGGCACTGCAGCGAATTGAAAGCAGCAACCACTGGATATCCGATGTGGTAGCCGGCGGTGCACTCGGGTATGTTATGGGACGGGCTCTTGCCCGGAAAAACGGACTCGTCGAAAGCAATTCACGGGTATACCCGGTCATACAGGGTGGACTCGTGGGGTTGAATATCCGGTTCTGACACCCCCTTTCTTCCAAATTTTCTTTGTCATTCTCATTCGAATTCGATTACTTCGGGCCTAACATTTCGAAATTTTAAACCGAAAAAAACATGAAGTATATCGGAGCACACGTAAGTGCTGCAGGGGGAGTGGAAAATGCACCCGAACGAGCCGATAAGATCGGAGCCAAAGCGTTTGCCCTGTTCACCAAAAACCAGCGGCGCTGGGAAGGCAAGCCACTCTCGGATGAGAATATTACCAACTTCAGGAAAAATATTGACGAGCTCGATTTCTCCGTCGATCACATCATTCCGCATGACAGTTACCTGATCAACCTCGGGCACCCGGAGAAGGAACAGCTTGAAAAATCCCGAAATGCTTTTCTCGATGAGATGCAGCGGTGTGAACAGCTTGGAATCAAGCTGCTGAATTTCCATCCCGGAAGCCATCTCGACAAAATATCCCCCGAAGAGTGCTTTCGGAGAAATTCGGAATCGATTAACTGGGCTTTGGACAACACTGATGGTGTAACGGCGGTATTTGAGAATACCGCCGGACAGGGTACCAATATGGGGTTCCGGTTCGAACATCTGGCAGAAATGATCGATCAGGTGGAGGATAAGGATCGGGTAGGGGTGTGCATCGATACCTGCCACGCCTATGCTGCCGGGTACGATATACGAACCAAAGAAGGGGTCGAAGATATGTTCGAAAAATTCGACCAAACTATTGGCCTGCAATATTTAAAGGCGATGCACTTGAATGATTCCAAGAAAGAGCTGGGCAGCCGGGTGGATCGGCACGAGAGCCTGGGGGACGGCGAAATCGGGATCGAGGCGTTCAAGGTGTTGATGAACGACAAACGAACCGACGACATCCCACTGATCCTGGAAACGCCCGACACCGATCGCTGGCCCGAAGAAATTGCGATGCTGTATGACTTTGCGGGCCTGGAGGTCTGATACGCCAGGCACAACAGGGTGCCGAACTGCGGTAACAGTGCTCAACTTCTGTCACGCTGCCCGTAACCGACGAACGGTGATAAATACACCATGTCCGGATTTCTCACCAAGAAATTTGTTTTTCAGCAAGGCCTAAGGAAACACGTGAAGCAATACCTAGTACCTGCCAAGTTAAAAAAAGGCTTTACGATAGTTCTAAGCTTTTATAATTGCATTACCAAAATCGATAGGTACCTGCTCTAAAGATCCAGCTCAAGGGTTACAGACTCGTACCGTTTGAAAAACAGCGGAACCAGCAGGGCGGCCAGGTAGAACAGGGCACCGATAACGGCAAAGAAAATACCGAAATGGATATCGTATTCCAGCATGTTCATTTCCGTAAGCAGGTTGCGCCAGTCGTGCGACTCTTTTGAAAGTCCGCCGATAAGGGGAAGCTGTTGTTGTCCGCCGTCGGCGGCGTATGCGGCCACGTCTAACCAGCTCATGCCGACGAGTGCAAGGGAGAGCTGCATGCCGATCTTCTGCCGGTTAATCCAGGTGTAAAAGTAAATAGCCAGCGGCAGCAACACCTGGAAGAGGGAACCTCCCAGAATGGTGATAAACCGGATGCCCAAAATACCGAAAAACGTATGGCCCGCCTCATGTACGATCAGCAGGAAATTATCGGTTAAAAAATGAACGAAATTGATGGGGAACGGGAAGTCGTGGGAGATCATGAAATAGATGTTGAAACGCAGGGCGCGGTAGATCTGGTGGAGCGTTTCAACTACAAACGGCAGTAGCAGGAGGGAACACCACCACTTTTTCAGGATAGCCAATCCCACTTTTTTTGCACGGTAAAGGTCCATTACCCATCAACAAAATTCTCATTCCACCAAGAACCGAATATAACGGTTTTTGGAACGTTTTCCGGGCAGTAATGGAGTCTTGGTACAAACAGGGAGTTTACAGTTTCAGGCCTGCAGTTCAAACTTCTCCTCCCACACCTCCTGGTTCTTTTTGGCATCCTGGATGTACCCGGTATGCCGTATGGTATTATAGATCATCTTGTTAATCGCGGATGCGGGAAATTTCATAGGTCGCATGATATCCATAAAAAGTACGACACGAACTCCATCAGTGTCATTCCACACTTCATGATCATACGTATCGTCAAACATAATGCTTTCGCCTTCACTCCAGTGGGCGAATTCATCTTGAACCCTGATACGGCACTTTTCTTTCGGTTCCGGTACTTTAAGGCCCAGGTGGTAGCGGATAAAACCCTTGTACACACCGCGGTGTGCGGGAATGTGTTTGCCGGGTTCCAGGATCGAAAAAAACGCGGTGGTCATGCCGGGCACGCTTTCGACAAGTTCGGTTGTTTGTGGACAGCGGCTACAGTTGAGTTCTGCCTTGTAGCCAAACCCGTACAGGAAGTAGGTCTTCCAGTTGTCGTCAGAGGTTATTGCTTTCTGGTCCGACGAGATATCCTGGAAATTCGGGATGAAATCCTTGTTTTCCAGGATCTGATCAAGTTCTTCCCTCATTACCTGCCAGTTTTCTTCCAGCCGCCCGGTCCATGCAAACAATTCCGGGTCTAAAAAGGGCGTTGTTGGAACTTCGGAATATTTTTCCATCACTTTTTCGATACTCCAGAGCAGCTTGCCGCCCCAATCTTTGACGAGTTTTCGTTTTACCTGTTGAAATGACTTAATTCCCTGATCCATGATAAGCTCCCTCTTAATATTTATAACATACTGTAATTACCAGTATTTGTCGATAATATAACTCAGGGTAAAATAAAAATAAACAGGATATCCCGGGCTTTGCTAAATCCCGGTATCACGGTGCTGGTGTTTGTTTCTTTATGCACGTGCCATGCCGGTCCCTTTTATGCCGGATAGGAGGATTATGGGAGAGGTATTGCAATACCATTAGTGGGGGTATCCCAGTCGTGGACCTGCACAGGGAAGTACTGGGAGACGATATTTCTGGGATGATTGATAATTGATCCACCCGAAAAGGAAACGTGTAACGTAATGCAACTTTCATCCCTTTGTTGATACAGGGGTTATGCTAGGATATCGCGAAAACGTCGCTTTTTCCGCACGAAATACTCCATGACGATATTGATCGGTAGCAGGGTGGGCGGGTCCTCCGGTATCGTACGGATATCCTGCAGTTTCTTTCTCTTCCGGTGGGTGGCAGGAAGCGTTCGCCAAAAATGCAGGTGTGCCCGGACTATGGCCTTGCATTCCCTCCACTCACCTCCGATCAGCGATCGCAGTGCGGAAACGATATCAAGGCCATACCTGAGCGAGAAACGCCACCAGAGGGTACTTGTGCTGCCATTTTTCCATAGCATGCGCAGATTGTTCCGGTAATTGTAATACCATAACTCACATCCAAGAAGATTACCAATGCACCAATTGACATCAAAGAGAAAGAGAAGAAAAGAACGACATATGCACCTATTTCATCACTAACAGATCCTCCGGGTACTCGAATTAGTGAAGCAAGTACTGAATATGCCATGGTCAGTAATCCTGCAGTAGCAAGTGGCAAACCATAACTTTTGATCCAAAAAGTTGGTAGCCACCCGGTAATCGCTAGAAAACCACCGAAACTGGTAAAGTACAGACCTACAAGTACCCAGGTCTCCCATTTTTCAGCCGAATCCTTGAGATCATCAACAGGACTTCCCTGAGGAAATATTTCCTGACCCTCTTGGGTTGCAACTTCTTGAGCCTCCTCTCGGTCGATCCC
>JAWVZC010000018.1:0-22443 GCA_033722415.1 Balneolaceae bacterium
AGAGAGCAGATTTTGAGTTTTCTATTGTTACAGAAAGGAGTAGTTGTTCTCCATCAATATCCCATTTAATAGGCCGAACTTTTGGTTGCATTTCTTGTGATAAATCCAGCTTTATTCTGGAGACTGATTGTTCGGGAAAATTGTACATGTACAATCCATTAGCAGCAAAAGCTATCTTGTCGTTTTGAGGATGCCAACTTACAAGGCCAATAAAACCATTGTCCGTCAATCTTTTTAAACTAGTTCCGTCTGGATTCACGATATATAAATCTTTCCTCCATTTCATGGTATCAGCATTGACATAGTCCCGATCTGAGATAAAAGCTACTCTCTTTCCATCGGGACTCCAGGTAGGCAGCCTGTCACTGGCCGAGTGCCGGGTAAGCGTGTCCAGGGTGCCGGCCTGCAGGTCGGCCAGGAAGATCTCCTTATTGCCCCCGCCGCGTTCGCAGTTAATGCAGTAGTCAAAAACGATCTTGGTCCCATCCGGACTCCAGGGTGGATGATTCCCAAACATGGCCCGCCCGGTTTGCGGGTGGCGCACGAGCGGCTGCAGGTTGCCTCCGTTGGCCTCCATCACCCACAGGGTGGTGCTGCCCACCGGGGCTTGTCTGGTGGAGGCAAAAGCGATGCGTTTCCCGTTGGGACTCCAGGCAGGACTGGTAGCTGAAAACTCTCCGTCGGTGAGCTGGCGCATGTCGGACCCGTCGGCGTTCATGACAAAGATCTGATAGGTCGGATCATCGGAGTTGTCTTTGGCCGAGAAGACGATCTTGCCGGGAAGGACCGGCTCCTCATCCCGGCCGAGGATGCCGCAGGCGGCAATAGTCGCTATTAATAGCAGCGCCAGTAATTTTTTAAATATATTATCGTTCGGTCTCAGGTTGCAATATTTTTGTTGTAAAAAATCCCAATCCCTTGTTGGTCTTTGCCGCTCCCGATGCTAAAACCTGAGATTTAGAAGGGCTCTTTTCGTATTAAAAAAAATGGATTCAATAGCAAGGAATAGGATTAATCGACCCTATTGAAAAGCATGCGAGTTATAACTTGCACTCGCAATTCATGCAGTTTTTATTTCAATTGGAGATAACTATCGGCGTATCACCTTCATTTTGGGAATAAGAATTAGAAATGGGAATGATCAACACTACATGCGCCTTAATCCCTGCGCTGACTCGGCAGAGGAATTACGGAAAGAAATCAGACTATCAACATACCTCGCTAATTTTTCATATCTAATAGTTTGAACTGGGATTACGATGATTACAAGATGGACTGTGATTTGTTAAAAACCTCGGAGATCAATCACAGTTCATGACATCAATCACAAAAATCACAGTTCAAACACGCCTTGGTAAAGAACTGGTAATTCCCTTTCGCGGGCGTCACACACCAGAGGTTATGACGGGATGGGCATTGAAAAATAGAAAAGCCCGGAGAAAGATCCGGGCTTTAATTCTTGGTTCGCAATTTTCAATTCTCATTCTCAGGGAAGTTCCGTGTGGCCCATCAGCCAGCGGTCGCATTCGCGGGCGGCGCCCCGGCCTTCGTTGATGGCCCAGACGATAAGGCTTTGCCCGCGGCGCATGTCGCCGGCGGCAAACACGCCTTCCACGTTGGTGCGATAGTCGCCGTGTTCTGCTTTTGCATTTGAGCGGTCGTCGCGCTCCACATCCAATTGCTCCAGTACCGGATCTTCCGGACCCAGGAAGCCCATCGCCAGCAGTACGAGATCCGCTTTCCAGACTTTTTCGGTTCCCTCGATTTCCACGGGTTTCATGCTGCCGTTTTCACCCGACTTCCACTCCACCCGTACGGTGTGCAGTGCTTTCACGTTGCCGTTGCCGTCACTCTCGAACTTCTTGGTCATCACCTGGTATTCGCGCGGATCGTCGCCAAACTTTTCCTTGGCTTCGGCCTGGCCGTAATCGATCTTGTAGATGTTGGGCCATTCGGGCCAGGGGTTGTCCTCGGCGCGTTCCTCGGGGGGTTTGGGCAGAATCTCGAACTGCGTCAGGTTTTTGCATCCGTGACGCATCGAGGTGCTCACGCAGTCGGTACCGGTGTCGCCGCCGCCGATGACGATCACATTCTTGTCTTTGGCGGAGATGAATTTCCCATCCTCATGGTCAGAATCCAGCAGGCTTTTTGTATCCTTGTGGAGAAACTCCATGGCAAAGTGGATGCCGTCCAGGTCGCGACCGTCGATGGGCAGATCGCGAGGTTTGCGGGCCCCGCCGGCCAGGATCACGGCGTCAAAATCTTCTTTGAGTTTCGGTGCCGGGATATCGGTGCCGATTTCGGTATTGGTTACAAATTTGATCCCCTCTTCGGCCATCAGGTCAACCCGGCGTTTCACAACCTTTTTGTCCAGCTTCATGTTGGGGATGCCGTAGGTCAGCAGTCCGCCGATGCGGTCGTCGCGCTCATACACCGTAACCTTGTGGCCGGCTTTATTGAGCTGGTCGGCCGCGGCCAGTCCGGCGGGCCCGGATCCCACGACAGCAACTGTATTGCCGGTGCGTTTCTCCGGCGGATTTGGAGTGACCCAACCCTCTTCAAATCCTTTGTCGATAATCGCCTGCTCAATGCTTTTGATCGCCACGGGCGGATCGGTGATGCCCAGCACGCAGGAGCCCTCGCAGGGCGCGGGGCATACACGGCCCGTAAATTCCGGGAAGTTGTTCGTTTTGTGGAGCCGGTGCAGTGCTTCTTTCCATTTGCCGCGATACACCAGATCGTTCCACTCGGGAATCAGGTTGTTGATCGGGCAGCCCAGTGCTTTGCCGTTCTGCTCGATGCCCGTATGGCAGAACGGTATTCCGCAATCCATACAGCGGGCCCCCTGTTTCTGCAGTTCTTCTTCGCTGAGTTCTACATAAAACTCGTCCCAGTCCTTGACCCGCTCCTCGGGTGCTTTATATGGAATAGTTTGACGCTCATATTCCATAAATCCGGTTGGTTTACCCATAATAATCTGAAATTGTCGTATCGTTTACCGTTAAAAATGGTTCTGAAAAACGCATCCCGGTACAGGAATCACATGAAAAGACAGTGAGATCACAGGTCTTCTGTCATCCTGCAGGAATTGCATATTGCAATGAATCAATTACCGCTGGCGCGGGCCTTGTCTTTTTTATTGGCGTAAAAGGCTTCCAGGGCGGCTTCTTCGCCGGAAAGTCCCTGCATCTCGGCCTCGGCAATGGCGTCCTGCATTCGTTTGTAGTCCTTGGGCAGAACCTTCACGAAGTGCGGGATCATCTCATTCCACTTGGCCAGCACTTTCCAAGCCTTGTTGCTGTCGGTATACTCGCCGTGCCGGCGGATCATGCGCTCTACGTTCTGGATCTCCTCCTCGTTCGTGAGCTCCTGCAGGTAAACCATTTCGGTGTTGCAGTGCTCCTCAAAGGTGTTCTCCAGGTCAAGCACGTAGGCAATTCCGCCCGACATGCCCGCTGCAAAATTCCTTCCGGTGGGACCGAGTACCACTACCCGACCGCCGGTCATATATTCACAGGCGTGGTCACCCACGGCTTCCACCACCGCATGCACCCCGCTGTTGCGCACGCAGAATCGCTCACCGGCCATCCCGCGGATATAGGCTTCGCCGCTGGTGGCTCCGTAAAGCGATACGTTACCCACAATGATGTTTTCTTCGGGGGTGAAAAGCGAACCGTCGGACGGCTTCAGTATCAGCTTGCCGCCGGAAAGGCCCTTGCCGAAGTAGTCGTTGGCGTCGCCCTCCAGCTCCAGAGTCATTCCCTTTGGAACAAAGGCGCCGAAACTCTGCCCGGCCGATCCCTTGAACTGCAGGTGAATCGTGTCTTCGGGAAGTCCTTCCGAACCGTGGCGCCGGGTAAGCTCACTGCCCACAATGGTTCCGACCACACGATTGATATTTTTGATCGGCAGTTTTGCCTTCACCGGCTCCTTGTCGTTAAGGGCCGGTTCGCAGATATCCATCAGGGTTTGCAGGTCGAGCGAGTTCTCAAGCCCGTGGTTCTGTTTGATGATATTTCGAGTTCCGGCCTCGTCGGCGTTTTCGGGACGGTGCAGTATCGGGGAGAGATCGAGATACCGCCCTTTCCAGTGATCGGTGGGGCGCTGTTTCAGCTTGTCGGTGCGCCCGATCATCTCGTCTACCGTGCGGAACCCTAGTTTTGCCATATGTTCCCGGAGATCCTGGGCTACAAACTTCATAAAGTTGACCACATACTGCGGGTCACCGGTGTACTTGTGCCGCAGTTCGGGGTTCTGCGTGGCGATGCCTACCGGGCAGGTATCCAGGTGGCACACGCGCATCATGATGCAGCCGAGCGTGATCAGCGCGCTGGTTCCGAAGCCGTATTCCTCGGCACCCAGCAGGGCGGCGATTGCCAGGTCGCGACCGGTTTTAAGCTGACCGTCGGTCTCCAGTGCCACCCTGCTTCGCAGGTTGTTGAGCACCAGTGTCTGATGTGTTTCGGAAAGCCCGAGTTCCCAGGGCAGGCCGGCATGCTTGATACTGGTCTGCGGGGAGGCCCCGGTTCCACCGTCATTCCCGCTGATCAGGATCACATCGGCATGCCCCTTGGAAACCCCGGCGGCAATCGTACCGACCCCGACCTCCGAGACCAGCTTTACATTGACACGCGCCTTGTAGTTGGAGTTTTTCAGGTCGTGAATGAGTTGTGCCAGGTCCTCGATCGAGTAGATATCGTGGTGGGGTGGGGGCGAGATAAGGCCCACGCCGGGGGTGGAAAGCCGCACTTCGGCAATCCAGGGATACACTTTTTTGCCCGGCAGCTCGCCGCCTTCGCCGGGCTTGGCGCCCTGGGCCATCTTGATCTGAATTTCATCGCCCTGGGTCAGGTATTCGCTGGTCACGCCAAACCGGCCGGAGGCCACCTGCTTGATGCGGCTGCTTCGGTCGTCGCCGTTCTCATCAAGCGTGTAGCGGGCCGGATCTTCTCCGCCTTCGCCGGTGTTGCTTTTACCGCCGATCCGGTTCATCGCGATCGCCAGTGCTTCATGCGTCTCCTGGCTGATGGAGCCGTATGACATCGCCCCTGTCTTGAACCGTTTGCAGATCGATTCCACCGGTTCCACCTCCTCCAGAGGAATCGGCTCCTCGGCATAGTTGAAATCCAGCAGGTGACGCAGGGTCGGGGGCGGGTCAAACTGGTCGTCGACCAGGCTGGCAAACTCTTTGTAAAGCTCGTAATCACCGTTTTTGCTGGCCAGCTGCAGCGTGTGCACCGTCCGGGGATTGTACATGTGGTACTCGCTGTTCTGCCGCCACTTGTACTGGCCGCCTTCATCCAACACCTGCCCGTTGGTCTGGATTTCGGGAAACGCCTTGCGGTGGCGAAGCTGGGCCTCTTCCGCAATGGTTTCCAGCCCGATGCCTCCGATGCGGGAGTCGGTCCAGGTGAAATATTTGTCAATAACCTCCCTGTTGATACCGAGCGCTTCGAAGATCTGGGCACCGCGGTACGACTTAATCGTGGAGATCCCCATCTTCGACATTACTTTCACAATTCCCTTCACAACGGCCTTGTTGAACCCTTTTACGGCACGCTCAAAGCTCATGTCGAGCATATCTTCCCGGATCAGGTCGTGCAGGCTCTCGTAGGCCATGTAGGGATTGACCGCTTCCACGCCGTAACCGAGAAGCAGGCAGAAGTGGTGTGTTTCGCGCGGTTCGCCCGATTCAAGGACAATACCCACTTCAGTCCGCTGCCCCGTGCGGATTAGGTGGTGATGGAGCCCAGCGACGGCGAGCAGGGCCGGGATCGGCACCTTGCTCCGGCTGAAATCGCGGTCGGAAAGTATCAGGATGTTGGCACCCTTCCCGATCGCCTTGTCGGCCGACTTGAAGAGCTCCTCAAGCGCCTTTTCCAGCCCGTCCCCGCCGCTGCCGGATTCAAACAGGATGGGAAGGATTTCGGTCCGGAACCCATCGACATCAATATTCTTGAGCGCCTTCATCTCCTCGTTGGTCAGCACGGGAGTTTCAAGCTCGATCTGGCGGCAGCTCTCCGGGCTGGGGTCCAGGATATTCCCCTGGGAGCCGAGCGTGGTTTCGGTCGATGTAATCATCTCCTCGCGAATCGGGTCGATCGGCGGATTGGTTACCTGGGCAAAGAGCTGTTTGAAGTAGTTATAGAGCAGCTGCGGCTGGTTTGAAAGTACGGCCAGCGGGGCATCGTTGCCCATGGCTCCCACCGGCTGCAGCATATTTTCCGCCATCGGCCCCACGTTAACCTCGAGGTCCTCATAGGTGTAACCGAACACTTTTTGCCGGTGCACCACCGCCTCATGCGAAACCTCCGGTTCTTTAGGTTTCAGATCCCGGGTGATTTTGTCAAACGTCACAAAATTTTCATCCAGCCATTCCTTGTACGGGTGTTCGGTAGCTATCTGTTTTTTAATCTCTTCGTCACTGATGATACGCCCTTCCTCGGTATCGATCAGCAGCATTCGTCCCGGCTGCAGACGCTCTTTCTGGATGATATCCTCCGGCGGGATGTCAAGTACACCGACCTCGGAGGCCAGCACCACCATATCGTCTCTCGTTACGTAGTAGCGGGAGGGGCGCAGGCCGTTGCGGTCGAGTGTGGCCCCCACCCGTTTGCCGTCGGTAAAGGCGATGGAGGCGGGCCCGTCCCACGGTTCCATCAGGCAGCTGTGGTACTTGTAGAACGCTTTTTTGTCTTCATCCATGTTCTCGTAGCCCTCCCATGGTTCCGGAATCATCATCATCATGGCGTGGGGCAGGGAGCGCCCGGAAAGTTTCAGGAACTCCAGGCAGTTGTCGAATTTGGCCGAATCACTGCCGTCTTCCTGGATGATAGGCAGAACTTTTTCAAGATCATCGCCGAACAACTCGGTGGCGAACTGCGACTCGCGCGCGTGCATCCAGTTCTGGTTGCCCCGCAGCGTGTTGATCTCCCCGTTATGGATCAGGTAGCGATAGGGGTGGGCCAGCTTCCAGCTCGGGAATGTGTTGGTGCTGAACCGGGAGTGCACCAGAGCCAGGGCCGATTCCATTTTGGAATCCTGCAGGTCGGGGTAGAACTCCCGGAGCTGCGTGGAGGTGAGCATTCCCTTGTAGATCATGGTTCGGGAGGAGAGACTGGCGATGTAGAAGAAATCCTTCTCCTTGATTTCCAGGTCCCGCTTCTCGATGGCCCGCGTCGCCCGCCGCCGGATCATATACAGCTTGCGTTCAAAATCCTGTTCGGTTTCAATGTCGTCGCTGCGACGGATAAAAATCTGCCGTACGGAGGGTTCGGTCTCCTTGGCGGTTTTGCCGAGGTAGAAGTTGTCGGTCGGCACCTTTCGCCATCCCAGGACCTCCTGTCCCTCTTCTTCCACAATTTCCTCTACGACCTTCTCGCAGGGTCGGCGATCCTCTCGGTCGCCGGGAAAAAAGATCATTCCCGCGCCGTACTGACCCGGTTCCGGGAGCTCAATTCCCAGGCCCTCGCACGATTTTTTCAGGAATTTATGGGGAATCTGAATCAGGATTCCGGCCCCGTCACCCGTGTTGGCCTCACTGCCGGTGGCTCCCCGGTGGTCCAGGTTGTGCAGCACGGTTAATGCCTGATTGATAATGGCATTCGATTTTTTTCCCTTGATATTCACCACAAAGCCGATACCACAGGCATCGTGTTCATGTTTGGGATCGTACAATCCCTGTTTGGAAGGCATGTTTGTTCCAGACATCTGCATAAAAGTTGGTTCGGTTTACTTACAGTATTACAATTTATTTGGCGGATACCTTGGACAGGTTCAGACACAAATCCGTCCGGGAGTGCGCCCGCTCATTCCGACAATGAGCACTCGCAGCGTGTACCGGGAGATCGACGTCACCCGAGGTATCAGTGTTTCGACACGATTATGTTTTGAGCGATTTTGAGCACATCGGCCAGGACGCCTGCAGCAGTTACCTCCTTGCCTGCACCGGGGCCCTGAATTACGATTGGGGTGTTCGAGTAGCGTTTGGTGGATATCTGAAACAGATTATCCGTACCACTTAAACTCCCTATTGGAGAATCGATAGGTACCGATTGTATTCCGACGGATATGTCATGAGTTGTAAGCTTGCCGACGTAGCGGAGTGTTTCATTACGCTGATTAGCTTCGTCCATTTTCGACTTCCAATACTCATCGACCTCGGTCAGTTCACTAAGAAATGTATTCAGGTCGACAGAAGTCAGATGTTCGGGTACTAATGATTGTACATTTAGTTCACTCCGTTCAACCTTTAAACCAATGGTACGTGCTAATGTAAGAAATTTTCGGGCCACATCCTCACCGGACAGGTCATCCCGCGGATCCGGCTCCGCATACCCGTTTTCGCGGGCCTGTTTTACCGCCTTGCTGAAGGGGATCCCCTTTTCAAGCTCGTTGAACAGATAGGTCATGGTACCGGATGCCACTGCTGATATTTCACGGATGTGATCGCCCGTCGACAGCAATCCGTTGATTGTGGAGAGCACCGGCAGCCCGGCCCCCACGGTGGGTTCATACCGAAATTGCACGTTATTGAGATCGGTCAGGTGCTGCAGTTCTTTATAGAACGCCTGCTCAAAGGTATTGGCCCGCTTGCTGGGGGTCGCAATGTGGATCTGTGATTCCAGAATGGCCGGATAGAGCCTGGCCACTTCGGCACTGCCGGTGGCATCCACGAATATTAATTCGCCGGTATTGAACGTGGTTAGCTTGCTGATGATACGGCTCCAGTCGGTTCGATCACCTTTCTGCAGGCGATCATTCACGGATGATGGATCTATCCCCTCATCATCCCAGACGAAATGTTCGCTGTTGCAGGCTCCGATTATATTCAGGATGATTTCCCGATGGTCAAGTTCCGATATTAACGTGATCAGGGTGCCCCCGACGGCGCCGTTGCCGGCGATAAATACGGGTATGGGCCGGCCGTTGGCACTGATACGGTTGACCAGCTTGCGTGCGGCCCGGGTTAATTCCCGGCTGGTGTCGACCAGTCGTTCCAGCACCGGCAGGTGCTCATCGCGAGGCAGCGAATGCCCGGAAGTATTCTCCGGGTTTGTTGATTGTTCCAGGAGTGGGGATTCTGACATAGAGGGATGTTTAAACAGCTTGATGGGTTCGTGATCTGGAGAGAAACGGTTTTATGAGAGCATTCAATTGTTCGAATTCAATTAAAAAAGCATCATGCCCGTAATCGGACGAAATTTCCTTGTAATGGCCGTTTGCAAGCAACCGAGCCAGTTCCTGCTGCTCGTTGACCGGGTACAGCAAGTCTGAATCGATCCCGATCATGAGCACGGGAATATCGACACTGTTTAATATTTTCGCAAAACTATTCCGTCCGCGTGCCACATCATGGGTGTCCATCGCGCGGGTGAGGTACACATAGGTAAGGGCATCAAAGCGGTCCACCAGCTTTTTCCCCTGGTAGTTCAGGTATGATTCCACCTGGTACAGGTCGTCATGGCCGGGTTGCAGTTCGCGGCCGAACTTGTTTTCAAAATCGCTCTGGCAGCGATAGCTGATCATCGCCATCATCCGGGCGGCGGCGAGCCCGTCATGCGGTCCGTCGCCCTTCTCGTAGTAGCCGTTGTTCCATTTTGGGTCGGCGAATATTGCCTGGCGCTGAGCGTGACTGATACCGATCTGCCAGCTGGTGTGCGCTTTCCCCATCGCAATGGGTACGGCACTGCGGACCCGGGAATCCATAATGGCAAATTCGAGTGCCTGCATGCCCCCCATCGATCCGCCGATGACGGTTTCTATGCCGTTAATACCTATTTCATCCAGAAATTGCTGCTGGTATCGTACCAGGTCTCGGATGGTAATTTCGGGGAAGTCGGCGCGGTAGGGTTTACCGGTGTGGGGATTCACCGACCAGGGACCGGTGCTTCCGTAACAGCTGCCCAGTACATTGGTGCAGATTACGTAGTACTGCTCGGTATCGAGCACACCACCGGGTTGAAACAGGCCTGGAAACCATTCGTCAGCAGCGGCATTTCCGGTGAGTGCGTGACAGATTAAAATTACGTTGTCACGCGTTTCGTTAAGGTTTCCCCAGGTTTTGTAGGCGATAACGGGATCGGGAAGTTGAACCCCGGACTCCGTTACAAACGCCTCTTCGAGTTGATGTTGTGTTACACCTTCATTCATATGTTCATCATGCGATCTAAAAAACCCCGGATCTTGTTCAGAGCCGGGGTCAGTGCGTGCCCCGACGCCGGGTGTCAGCTGATATATGATACCTTGCCTTCCACCGGGACCGGGTTCTGAATGATATCCAGAACCGGACAACGTTCAAGGGTTAGTTCTTTCAGTTTTCTAAGTTTGTCCGAATCCTGCTCGTCCGTGTCGATTGTGGTCTCGAATGAAACGCTGGTGAACCCGGCGCGCTGTTCCGAGATATTGAGAAACCCCTGAAGGTCCAGGTCGCCTTTCACCTCCACCTCTACCGCGTTTACCGTGATATCCAGCAGTGCGGCGTGGGTTTTGACGACTATCTCCTGGCAGGCCGCCAGCGCCCCGAGTACGTACTCAACCGGGTTCGGACCGGTATCGGTTCCGCCGAGCTGTTCGGGCTCGTCCGAGGCGAATTCGAAATCGCGGATATTCACCGTGGTCTGGAAGCCATCTTGTAGTGATGACCGGGCACTGAAGGATGCCTCTGCATCCCCGGGATTTTCAGAAAGATGGCCGGTCAGGCCGTTAATCGTTTCGTTAAGCAGGGCTTCGTCTACTTCGTTTTTCACTTTTACAGTACTCATAATGTTGCTATCTTTTGATTCTTGTTGCCCCTGCCGGTGAAATACCGCAGGGCGTTTGTAGTGGGTGAGTGGCATGTGCGTGCCGCTCACCTTTTTTTTTATTGGTACGTTGTTGCTGAGTCCAAATCTATGTCCGCCCGGCCGCAACGTCAGCGACCGGGCGGGGTGGGTTACGCGGTCACTTTCAGTTTGGAAAATGCACGGTCGAAATCCTCGATGATGTCTTCGATATGTTCGATACCCACTGATGCGCGAATCAGGTCCGGTTTTACGCCACTGGCCGCCTGCTCCTCATCGGAAAGCTGCTGGTGCGTTGTCGATGAAGGATGGATAACCAGCGTTTTGGCATCGCCGACATTCGCCAGGTGGCTGGCCAGCTCCACGTTGTCGATGAACGTGCGGGCCGGCTCATACCCGCCTTTTACGCCGAACGTAAGTACCGCACCAAACCGGTCCTTTTCGAGATACTTCTTCCCCAGCTCATGGTAGGGATGGTCCGGCAGACCGGTGTAATTAACCCAGCTGACCCGGTCATGATCCTGCAGCCATTTTGCGAGCTTCAGCGTGTTTTCGCAGTGGCGCTCGGCCCGCAGCGAAAGGGTTTCCAGTCCCTGCAGAAACAGGAAGCTGTTGAACGGGGAGGGGGCGGAACCGAAGTCGCGCAGCGCCTCAACCCGGGCCCGGATGGCAAAAGCAATGTTGCCGAAGGGGCCCTCAGGACCGAATACCTCCCAGAAATTCAACCCGTGATAGGCCGGAGAAGGTTCGGTAAACAGCGGGAAGTTCCCGTTCCCCCAGTCGAAATTACCGGCATCCACGATTACACCGCCGATGCTGGTGCCGTGCCCGCCGATCCATTTGGTGGCAGAGGCCGTAATGATGTTGGCCCCGTGCTTGATCGGCTGACAGATCGATCCGGCCGCTCCAAAGGTGTTGTCTACAATCAGCGGAATTCCGTGCCGGTCGGCCAGTTCGGAGAGCCCTTCAAAATCGGGTACGTTGCCCCGCGGGTTTCCAATCGATTCAACATAGATGCCCTTCGTATTTTCATCGATCTGTTCTGCAAAGGCATCGATTGTGTCTTCTTCCGTGAAACGGACATCGATTCCCAGCCGCGGCAGGGTTACCTTGAACTGGTTGTAGGTACCGCCATACAGGAACGGGGTGGACACGATATTGTCACCGGCCTGCGCAATAGTGGCGATGCTCATGAACTGAGCCGACTGCCCGGAGCTGGTTCCCACTGCGGCAACACCGCCTTCCAGGGCGGTAATACGCTTTTCAAAGACATCCGTTGTCGGATTCATAATTCGCGTATAGATGTTGCCGAACTCCTTCAGGGCAAAAAGGGTGGCCGCATGCTCGGTATCATCAAACTCGTAGCTGGTGGTCTGGTAGATCGGTACTGCACGGGAACCCGTGGTGGGGTCGGGCTCCTGCCCGGCATGCAGCTGCAGTGTTTCAAATCGATAATTTCGTTCTTCTCCGTTTTCGTTACTCATATGGTTACCTGATTAGTGTTAGTGTTAAGATACTGGTTGCTCTTGCTGTTTATTCTCTGTTTTGGGGCGAATCAGAAACTGGTGATCCACTTTCATGCATCGATTCTGAAAAAATTGGATCCCGTTGCTTTCGACCTCTTCTTTCAGTGCGTTGTGTGTACCGGTACCCAGCTGCAGCCAGATCGCTTTGGGTTCTATCTTCAGTGCCTCTTCGACAACTTCCGGTATCGCCTCGGGTGGCCGGAATATGTCGACGACATCCACCGGTTCCGGGATACTTGCCAGATCGGGGTAGGCTTTTTCCCCCAGTATTTCATCGGCACCAGGATTAACAGGAATGATTCGGTACCCGACTTTCTTCAGATACCGGCCCACAAAATGGCTGTCGCGGTGCCGGTTGCGTGAAATTCCCACAATGGCGATCGTCCGGACTTCGTCGAGCAGGGCCTCCGCCTTGTCCGTTTCGGCTGAGATCTCGGGGTTGGCCCGCATCTTATCGACATACCAGTTGTCAAACGTTGATTTCATAAACAGAATCGGTGTTATCGTACTGCATATTTTTGTGTGACCAGTGAAGAGACACAAAAAAAGCCTCTTCCGAACCTCTTATCTGCCTTTTTGGGCGGAAGTTCAGAAGAGGCCTGATCCGTTTTCAGTTGTGGATGTTACCTCGTTCTCATCTTCCCTCTTTACCGCCCTGTTCAGGGGCGGTCGCGAGCCGGATTTAGCACCTGACTCCCGACGGCCGTCGGGACGGTTGCTAAGGTTTCTCCGGGCCTGGTCCCTCCACCTTTCTCGATAAGAGTGTTTACCTTGCAATCGTTAATAAAGAACAATATTGCCATTAAAAAAGCCCTTCGGAATTTCGAAGGGCTTTTGGGAAATTTCGTTATTCAGTATGAAATTGTCACTTAAACCCTTCAATGCTCATGAGCCGCATCTCTGCCATCACGCAACAACAGCATGCACAAATTCGCTGTAGTACCCGTATGTGACTGTTAGTGCTCATGTTCAATCCGTTCTTTTTCTTTTCAATGGATTTCAAAGTATAATATTTTTAATTCTTTTTTCACAAAAAAACATGAGCCTTTCTTTACGTGTTACAATTGGCGAGCACAGGATGGTTGCTCAGGCACAGGCGATAACCAAAGTTTGAATATGTGGTTTGCCACGAGCCGTAGAACTATCACAGGCCGGGATCAGTGTTGCTGTGGGCTCGTTGGAGGGCCGTTCAGGGAGTCAGTCCGAATTACCGGTACCCGAAACTTCGGACCATATTCTGGTTTTCGCGCCATTTTTCACGCACTTTCACATGCAGGTCCAGGTACACTTTTTTGCCGACAAACTTTTCGATCGCCTCGCGTGACTTTTTTCCCAGCTCCTTGATCGCATTGCCGCCCTTGCCGATGAGTATGCCCTTCTGCGACTTCCGATTCACAATAATTTCGGCATTGATATAATCCAGCTCCTCCCGTTCATCGTACTGAATTACGTCCACGGTACTGGAGTAGGGAATCTCCTGCTCAAATTGCACAAAAAGCTGCTCGCGAATCAGTTCAGCCACAAAGAACCGGACCGGCTGTTCGCTGAGCATATCTTTCGGGTAGTAGGGGGGACCCGGTTTCAAATGCTTGTATATGGTATCCATCAGGTCGGGGAGTCCCTCGCCGGTAAGGGCGGAGATATACACCGTTTCTGCAAACCGGTAGGAATCGTTAAGCTGCTCCACCATCTCTTTTTCCTTGTCCTGGGTGCTGGTATCCATCTTGTTCACAACCAGGATCACCGGTTTGTTCATGGTCTTGAACACGTCAAAGGCGTAGTCGGGCAGCCGGTCTTCGCCGGCCTCCACCAGGAAAAGAACGATGTCGGCGTCACTGCGGGCCCGGTCGACGAAGCTCATCATCGCTTTCTGGAGTTCGTAACGCGGGTTGATGATGCCGGGTGTATCCAGAAAGATGATCTGCAGGTTCTCCTCGGAATGGATCCCGATGATCTGGTGCCGGGTGGTCTGCGGTTTGGGCGTGGTGATCGATATTTTGCTGCCGAGGATACGGTTCATCAGGGTGGATTTACCCGCATTCGGTTTGCCAACAATGGCGACGTACCCGGATTTGTGCGGGTTGGCTTCTTCGGTGTCAGTCATCAGATATCAAGGTTGCGTTCCATTTGTAGATTTGGCCGGGTCCAATTTCAGCTGAGGGTATACCCGGGAACGTGGAATTTCAGCGGTGACGATCCATGATCTCCAGGAATGCCTTTACGGTTGGTTTCAGTCCCCGGAATACCGCTGTGGAAACCAGGGCGTGCCCGATACTGATATCGTGCAGGTGCGGTACCGATTCCACCAGAGCCTCCAGATTATCCAGGTTGAGGCCGTGCCCGGCGTTTACCTTCATGCCCAGTACATGGGCCAGCTCCGCCCCCTCCCGCAGGCGATCCAGTTCATAGTGCCTGGCCTGGTCGGTGCGGGCGTTGGCGTAGGTGCCGGTGTGCAGCTCTATGGCATCGCTGCCGAGCTGATGAGCCCGCTCGATATCCTCCGGGTTCGGGTCGATGAACAAGCTCACTTCAATCCCAATATCTCTGTACCGTGGCATTACCCGGTTTTTGAAATCTTCGAACACCGTATCCATGCTGAGCCCGCCCTCGGTGGTCAGCTCCTCGCGACTTTCGGGCACCAGGGTCACCAGGTGCGGTTCCACATCAATACTGGTCTCTATCATCTCCTTGGTCGCTGCCATCTCAAAGTCGAGAATGCCGGATACCGATTCCTTCAGCCGGTATACATCCTCTTCCCGGATATGGCGCCGGTCTTTCCGCAGGTGAAATACGATGCCCGCTGCTCCGGCCTCTTCACAGACGCGGGCGGCTTCTACAGGGTCCGGGTAGCCTTCTCCCCGCGCGTTACGGAGGGTGGCTACGTGATCTACATTTACCAAAAGGCGCATAATCGGGTCTTATCGCTCATTTTCGGGTTGTATTTCATCCCGGTAATATAGATCATTTAGGTGAGAATGTTGAAACAGAACTTCGAACCTCCGTATGAGACAAACCGCAGTCTACATCGTCATGGCCCTGTTGCTTACGGCCTGCGGTATATCGCAGCGTACCGTTCGGCCTGCGGGGGGTACGGCATCACCTTCTCCTCCTGCAGCTTATGCCGTAAACAGGTATGATGCCGCCCGGGTTTCTCTGATGCAGGCCTATCGAGACTGGAAGGGAACCCCCTACCGGCTGGGAGGCCGGTCCGCATCGGGCGTTGACTGCTCCTCGTTTGTCAGTATCATATTTGATGAATATTTCGGGATCGATCTGCCGTATCACACCCGCAGGCAGTTGAACAAGGGACAGAGTATCCGACGTCGGTCGATACGAACCGGTGACCTGGTGTTTTTCAAGACCGGGCGGAGGACGTTTCACGTGGGAATCATGGTTAGGGGCGGAGAGTTTTTGCACGCCTCCACATCTGAAGGGGTCACGCTGAGTAATATTCATGACCAATACTGGTCCAGCAGATATCTCGGGGCCCGGCGGGTGTTGTGAGCTGCCCGTTGTAGTGCTTGTTTCGTTGAGCGGGGTATTGAATTCAGCATGTTGAGCATTTATTTCAGTGTTTTGAACTCTAGAAATAAAAAAGGAGCACTATCAATGCTCCTTTTTTTTACCAGAAGTCAAGGTCTCAGTTTTAGGGGAAACAGTGAGACCAAGTTTCCTGTTAGAGGATTATAGGTAAGGGATATCCAGGGGATATACTCATGTAAAAATAATTTGTGCACCTTCCGAAAGCTCATAGAAACGTCCTACGGAGATGATGTCGTCCACTTGTGGACAGAAATCCTCTTTTTCCAGGTGGAACATATCCACTGTTGCCTTGCAGGCGTACATTTCGGCCCCGGTGTCATGGATCATTTCGACAAATTCCCGGACCGGCGGGATATCCAGTTCCTCCATCTCCTGTTTCATTTTCCGGGTGGCAAATGCGGACATCCCGGGCAGGCCACCGATCAGGGTGGGGATATGCATGGCGGGATTGCCTACCGTCGCCACTTTCAGGTTGTCCATCTTGTCATCAATGATGGCCTCGAGTCCGAAAAAGGTAAAAAAGAGGGTGACTTCGATCCCCTCCATGCGGGCCCCGTTGGCCATAATCAGCCCCGGGTACACCCCGTCGAGCGATCCGCGGGAGATCACGATCGATACCTTCTCAATCGGCTGGGTTTTTACTTTCGGAACACCGTTGGGTGATGCTTGCGTGTTTGTCGGGGTCATAATGTCAGCTCCTTTCTGTTAAATACATCCGGTTGGTTTGGGAATACCCGCAATTTTGGCCGCCTTTTTGGCCGGCCCCTTGGGGAACAGCTGGTACAGCTCCTTGGTGGGGACGCCGCTCTCCTTGGTAAGTTTGCGGATCGAGGGGCCGTCGCCTTTTTCTTCATACTCCTTTCGCATGAAATTGATGACCCGCCAGTGCCGGTCAGTCAATTCGCCGATGCCCTCCTGCCGGGCCAGCTCACGGGCTATCTCCTCGTTCCACTGGGTGTGATCTTTCAGGAAACCTTCGGCATCTATTTCAAGTGTTTTATTGGCAAGTGTTGCAGTAGCCATAAGGGTACCTCCTATTGTTTGTTGTGATTTCTTTGATAGAATTTTATTCGGCACCGACAAATTCCGCCTCTTCCGGGATCTCTTTACCGGCCATGCTCATATGGGTGCCCACGGGGATATCACGTCCTTTAATAAGGGCGTTCCAGTAGATCCACCTGAACATCATTTTGCCCCAGTGATTAATGACGGTCTCCTCGAGAAGGGAAAAGGGGCCGATACCGGGGATCGGGAACTTGCCCGGAAGCGGTTCGGTGTCAAAGTTGAAATCGATCAGCATCCCCTTGCCGTCGCCGGACTCAATGAAGCAGTTGGCATGCCCGTCAAACCGGGCGGAAGGCTCCCGTCCCTGGGTCACGTCCATGATATTTTCAAATAGAATATCACCCTCAAAATGAGCCACCGAACCTGCCTTGGAGGTCGGCAGATCCGTGGCATCGCCGATAACAAAAATGTTATCCCACTCTTTCGATTGCAGCGTATGCTTGTCGGTGGGGATGAAGTTAAATTCGTCACCCATGCCGCTTCGTTCTATCGCACGGGTTCCCATGTTCGTGGGGATGGTTACGAGCAGGTCAAAGGGCACTTCCCGCTCATCCCAGGAGACAATTTTGTGTTCCTCGTTGTCAACCCAGCCTATGGCAAAGTCGGATACCAGGTGTATTCCCCTGCGCTCCAGGAAATCGCCCAGGCGCGATGATGCCACCGGTTTTGTAAATGCGCCGGGCAGGGGAGTGACAAGTGTGATATCAATCTTCTCGCGCATTCCTTTTTTCCGGAAATAATCGTCGGCCAGGAACACAAACTCCAGGGGGGCAACCGGGCATTTGATCGGCATCTCCGCAATGTTGACCACCAGGTTTCCGCCCTCCCAGTTTTCGAGGAACCGGGCCAGTTTTTCCGCACCCTCAAGGGTATAGAAATCGAATATCGATTTGTGCCAGAGCTCCCCGGTCATACCGTCAATTTCATCGGGTCGTATTTCCGTGCCCGTGGCGATGATCAGGAGGTCGTACTGAAGTTCGTCACCCCCGGACAGCCGCACCATGTTTTTATCCGGAAGAATGCGGTTAATTTCATCGATCAGGACGGTTACCCGCTTCGGGAGAAACCGTTTTTTCGGTTTTACAACATCCTTTCTTGTGTAGGTACCGAACGGTATAAACAGGAAGCCGGGCTGGTAGTAGTGGTTTTCCTCCTTGTCGACCAAGGTGATAGCCCATTCATTCCCGTCCAGAGCTCTTGCCAGTTTATTTGCCATCATCGTGCCGGCGGTTCCGCCGCCGAGGATCAATAATTTTTTCATGTTGGTACTCCTTCCGGTAATAAACAGGTCTTCGCTTCTGGTTTGTAATTTTCTACAAGCAATCTATTGAATACCGGTTGAGAGGGAAGTAGGGAGATGCCGGAACGGAGCTGTAAGGATATATCCTACAAAAAGACCTTTTTATCTTTTATAGGTTATTTCGCTGCCACAAGTGACGTACCGGGAGGACCAGCCTGATCGACCCGTTATTTGCCCGGTACGTATCAAATCAGAATACTGTCGGCGTTTGCGGTCCTGAAAACCACCGGGCCCCGTATAGCCATGTCCACTTCCCGGGAGGTATTGGCAATGTTGGAGAGCACGAAATCAAGCGGCTTTGCAGCATCGCTGTTGAAATCCGGGTAGACCTCGTAACCTGATTCGTCCGCCACTTCCACTTTTGAGGGTGTCCACCGTACCGGCGGATCCGGTTCCAGCTTACTGAAAAATTACGCCAGATCGGGCAAAATATTTCCGATATCAACCCACACCAGTCGGCCCCCATGTTTGCGGCGAAAACGGTGAGCGGCTTTCGTAACTCATCCGGTCCGGCAGGCCGAGGAATGTGGAGCGGACACTGGCTGTAAAGGGCAAACAACGTCCCCCCCTCCCTCCATGAAGGGAGCTTTTAACTTCGTCAAATTCAGTGATGGCGCGATTCACCTGACTCATCTTTGCACGGAACGGCGTCATCGGAGCCCCAGCAGGGGCGTCTTTACATAAATGGCAAACGCGAGTCTGTGGCGGGGAACGTAATCCCGGGCATTGCCGACGGAGTGAAGGTTACCGGAGGACGTAGAGTGAAGGTGATCGGATTCCCGTACAACAAGATCGTGAAGAACACCGTCACGTTGAAGCTGCCGGGTGAAGCCCGATTCACAATTCCGGTTTTTCATTCATATTGAACAGTGCAAATGACAGGATATCGGTAATCTGATCGATTCTCTTGCTGGTTGGAGTGCCTGCGCCGTGTCCTGCCCGGGTTTCGATCCGTATCAGTACCGGTTCGTCGCCATCGTGATACTCCTGCAGCCGCGCGGCAAATTTAAACGAGTGGGCCGGGACCACCCGGTCGTCGTGATCCGCCGTGGTTACCAGCGTGGCCGGGTAGCGGGTACCGGGCTCCAGATTGTGGTAGGGCGAATAGCGGTACAGGTACCTGAACATCTCTTCCGACTCATCGGCGCGACCGTAGTCGGAGGCCCAGGCCGCCCCGATCGTAAATTGGTGGTATCGCAGCATATCCATCACGCCCACCTGGAGAATGGCTACCGCGGGGAGATCGGGTCGTTGGGTCATGACGGCCCCGACCAGCAGTCCGCCGTTGGAACCACCGATGATACCCAGTTTATCCGATCGCGTGTAGTCGCGTTTCAGAAGGTGTTCACCTGCGGCAATAAAATCGTCAAAAACATTCTGCTTGTTCATTTTAATGCCGGCCTTGTGCCACTTCTCCCCATATTCACCGCCGCCCCGGATATTGGCCACGGCCAGCACGCCGCCCATCTCCAGCCACGATATCCATCGGGTGCTGAACGAGGGGGTCTCGCTTATATTAAACCCGCCATACCCGTAGAGCATGACCGGTTGATTGGCGTTGCGCTCCATACCACTGCGATGCACAATAAACATCGGGATTTCGGTGCCATCGCTGCTTTTGTAAAACTCCTGCCTGGTTATATACTCGTCCGGGTTGAAGGCCACCTCTGGCCGTTCAAACAACGAGGAAGTTCCTTCATCGATATCATACCGGTATACGGTGGTGGGGTGGGTAAAGGAATTGAAGGTGTAAAACAGCTGTTCATCCCCGCTCTTTCCGCTGAACCCGGAAGCCGAACCGATGGCGGGCAGCTCCACCTCCCGTACGATCTCGCCGTCCGGCGTCGCCTGAGTCACTGCCGATTTCGCATCTTCCAGGTAATTCAGAAAAAGATAGCCGCCGGCCGCGGAGGCACTGTTGAGCACATGTTCCGACTCTGGAATGACATCATTCCAGTTCTGAGGGGCTGGATTATCGAGGGTGGTTTCCACAACCCGGTAGTTGGGAGCATCCAGGTTGGTATAGATCAGCAGGCGCTCCTCATCGGCGTGAATCACCTGGTGATCATTTTCGAAATTGTCTACCAGTGTAATAAAATCGGAACCGGGGTTCTCCAGGTCCTTTAGATACAGTTCATTGCCACTGGTGCTCTGCCAGGGAGAGAGTACCAGGAAGCGCTCATTTTCGGTCACGCTGGCAAATATACCGCGCCTCCGTATCTCATCGCCAAATACCACCTCGTCTGCTGATTGCGGAGTGCCTATTCTATGGTAATATACTTTCTGGTTCTGGTTGGCCGCTGTCAGGGCCGCACCCTCTTCAGGGCGTTCGTAGCTGCTGTAGTAAAATCCTTCGGTGCCTCGCCAGGCGATGCCGGTAAACTTGAGATCGGTCAGGGTATCTCCCACAACTTCACCGGTTCCGGTATCCAGGGTCACTGCCTTGCGCCAGTCGGAACCGCCGTCGGAGAGGAGATATGTCATCAACGAGCCATCCCGGGAGAAGAATGTACCCGCCAGTGAGATGGTGCCGTCCTCCGAAAAAGTATTGGGATCCAGGAAAATCTCCTCCTCGCCACTTCCCAGGCTGTCGGTTCGGAAAAAGACATCCTGGTCCTGCAAACCGTCATTTTTGAAGTAGTAATAGTAATCACCATGCTTTTCGGGGGCACTTATCTTTTCGTAGTTGATCAGCTCTGTTACTTTCTGTTTCACCTGGTCCCGGAACGGGATCGCTTCCAGGTAATCGAATGTGATTGAGTTCTGGGCCTCCACCCATGCTTCGGTTTCGGGGCTGTTGTCGTTTTCGAGCCACTGGTAGGGATCGGATACCTGCGTACCGAAGTAGGTGTTAACCGAATCCACTTTTTTGGTCTCCGGGTATGTGATATCGGCGCCCGAAGGACCCGGCTGCCGGTTGCAGTTGAACAGCAGCAGAAAAACGGGAATCAGGAACAGGGGATGGAGTCTGGATTTCATAGAGATGTAATTGAAAATTGATGGATAGTTGACAACAAGGTATTAAATTTCGGCGGGAATTAGAATGGAGGCACAATGGGAAAAGCACGGCTCACGTCCGCAGATGACATGAAAAACGCTGCATGTGACAGCGGCGGAGTTACCCCGGTTCAAATTGACCGGGAAGCGCCTTCTGCGTGGACGATTATTTTAGCCTCGACGTGCCACCCGGACGGTACGATTTCACAATCTCAAAGGGGATTGAGAACCTGGAGTATCATACCGGAATAACGCTTGTAGAGCAGGTTATTTATACCACGATTGTCATGAAACGGTGGATAAATATGCCTGAACGGGGATGGTACTCCTCAGACGATCATATTCCTGTCAGGCGTTCACCCCGCGAAAACCCGCTGCTGCTCCGGTGGATTGCCTCCGAGGATATCCATGTGGGTCACCTCCTGCAGATGGGGTGACTATTACTATTCATAGTATGCCTTTGGCGATCGGGGACGATACCACGAACATGGGGAGCAGGGGCACCGGCATTCCATTCTCAGTTCCGGTCAGGAGGATCCCCAGCACACACGAAATCGGACACACATTTCGCTGGCGGCCGATGAGTTCATACGAAACAGTTTAAAATATTATTATTACGATTTGCTGGCCGATCAGATCCACCGGGAAAACGGCCTGTTTGGTTACACTCACCAGGGCGGCACGTTCCACGGGTACCGCGCAATGATACTCGACATCTTTCCGGGAAAGGTGGATTTTCTTGAGATCCTACAAACCTGTGAGACAGGGGTCCGCTTGAGACAGATTATTATTATCTGTTCCTGGATCTCGGATTTCAGGTAACAGCCACTGCTGGCACCGACTTTCCATGGTGCAGTTACTCGAGGTAAACCGAAAAGGGATCGGAATGGGATGCCCGAATCGGGAATGTTCGCTTCTATACCTATGTGGGTATCGAATTTTCATTTATTAACTGGAAAACGGGAGTTGAGCTGGGTTACACATTTGTTAGCAACGGCCCCATGATAGACTTGAAAGTTAACCAGCAACGGCCCGGATCTGTGATAACAGTGGCACAGGGAGAGGAGCTTGCCATTTCAGTTTCGGCATTCGTACATGAGCGGCAGGTACCATTGCAGTCGCTTGAGCTCATTATGCACGGAGAGGTCGTAGAGCGTAGGGTCGCGGGTTCCCGAGAAAAGATAACCTTGCGTACAACAAAGAACGCTGAAAAAGGAGTCTGGATCGCAGC
>JAWVZC010000019.1:0-22238 GCA_033722415.1 Balneolaceae bacterium
CGGCAGTTCTCGTATTCACCAAAAATTATTGATAGAAGCCATACAAAGCCAGATTCGCTCCGATTGGATGGGTGGTAATGAGTTATAAATTTTGGTAGAAAATATTTAGCGCACCCTTACCCAACTATTTAAATACCTCCAATGGTTTAATTTCACGGCTATGCAGATCGAGAAAATCTTGTGGTGGAGATTTCATCTTTATACCGATCAATCTTTTGAAACACCGCTTGTAGGGCTTCTTCCTGAAATCGACCAGTTCCTACAAGCTCTATTGCCCCGTTGGAAAAAATAACTTGTCTTTGGCCTGATCTGCTGGTGTGTTTGGTGCACTTAAGCGAAAAGCCTTTATACTTTTCTGTCGCGTAATATTCATACAATTGTAGTACCATGACAACTCACTCCAAGAATGTCTGTAGATTTATTATTTGTTATCTGCCGTCTGTTCTGTACTTAGTCTTTATTTAAAGGAGAGACAACGTCCCGAATTGTTACAAGAAAATTAACAAATGCTGTAAATTTTTTTTAGCTTATTTTTCAACAAGGATTTATTCGAAAGCCGTGTTCAGGTGACAAATGAAACACACAGTGTTGGTTTAAGGTTTGTGAAGGATAATCAAATCTACAAATCGCTCGATAGTTTAGGTACTCCACGACTGTGTTGATGCGCTCGGAGGAACCTTCTCGAAAGTAGGTACTCTTGGGAAAGAACCACCTGATAAGTCAGGTACGATTTTCACGATTTTGGCATTTATTTTGGGAAGTAAAGAGCCGGGTAAAGTAGGTATCGCCCCCCAGAGCCTCGGCGATAGTCTGGTGGTGGGCAAATGCCTTGTCGTTATCGAAGATCAAGGTTTTAATGAATAGGGAGGGGTTCAAGTAGTGAATATTCTCTATTTTCAAACGGTCAACTTTCGGAGAAGCTGATAGTCTTGGTCAGTATCAATCTCTTTGGCGGAATCTATAAAAGTTGCGCATTTCGGGGTGGATGAGATGTTTTTTGGAAATTTCTTATGTGATGTCATAGTATAAAAACTTGTTTTTGTTTAATTTATTAGATTATTTAATTGCGTAGACGTACAGATGGGGATCCCATTTCATCATCGAGGCTGGCCTCTCTAAATTTTTAATGAAATGGGTATTTTTATGAAAAATTCAATTTCAGCACATCGTGGTTTAGTTTTACTTGTATTTATCTTAAGCTATTCTTTGACTTTAAATATTTATGCTCAAAGTGCCAAGTCGCTCCATGAGAAAATCCTGTCGCACTACCAGGCGATTAATACCGGTGAAGGTGAATCCGTACGGAACCATCATCTTTCCGATTTCTCAATTTTCTCCAGAAGTGGTGCAATGCTTGTAAAAAGAAGTGATAGGCAGACTGCTGAGAAGGTAGCATTTTCTACCGGAGCAGAGAATGACGGTAGCGAAGGAAGCTGTTGTAATGTAGTTCCTTATAACTTTAGTGCTCAGATCTATGATAATGTTGGAGTAGCTACATTTTATTTGTGGGGAATGTATGGTACCGGTGACAATGAGGTAACAGGATTGTGGCGCGTTAGTGCCGTGTGGGTTTTTGAAGACGAGGAGTGGAAAGAGGCCCATCATCATGAATCTCCGGTAAAATTACCGGGTAGTAATTAGTCTGTCCAAAAGAAGAAATATCGTTATAGAATTGAATGTAGTCACTTTATAACCTGACAAATAGTACTTGGTTACTAATCGAAAAGGGATATTTTGAATTCCAAAAATTATTGAGATAGCTGCAATAAAAATTGTTGCAATTGTTAGCACAGCTCGAAATATATAGTTGACTTCATCTAAAGAGGTTTGTTGGCTTAGTGTACCTAATTATGTAGTCAAGAGATTCTATTAGGTTTGGGATATTAAAATATCTCCAAGATTGATTAGCAATAGTATTACAAATAGTGAGACAGTAGTTATTCCTACTCTCCTGACAAACTGATTCATATTAAAGGAGATGTTTAAATGAATATTGTACCCTAAATACAATTCTGCTACTTGTTTAGAATTTTAACGAAAGTGTACCTAACTATAATTATACAAAGTAGCTCCCAGCATAATAATATTATCGTTCAAGCATAAAGTATTCGAATATATGGTCTGAAGGTCAATTTTTGTGAATTTATCGGTATATTATCCATCATCTGGTTGCGATAATATTGTTGTATAATATTTTTCTGTAAGGAATGCCCTCGAAATCGGTCTATAAGGTAAAAGCGAACCCAAAGACCGTTGGTATGGGAAAAACAAAATTACTGGAACAACTCAGGGGCGAGATCCGCAGGAGAAATTACAGCTATAAAACCGAACAGGCCTACACCTCGTGGGTAGTACGGTTTGTAATATTCCACGAGCTTCGGCATCCGCGGGAAATGGCCGAAGAGGAGGTCGTTGAATTCCTTAATTACCTGGCTGATGAGCGCAACGTGGCGGGCTCCACGCAAAACCAGGCACTTTGCGCCATTCTTTTTCTTTATGAGCATGTACCGGATGCCCACTTGATTCGATGACGGACTTCCAACGGGCTAACCCGGATACCTCACAAGTTTTTTTGTTGTATTCCTGTACCTTTCTGAATGACAATGACTTATTCCATTTTTTTCTGCAATATTATCAATACAGGCTGTAAAAGGCTGCGAAATTTGCCCTTCAGCTGCGTTGCAGGACAAATCGCCTGCTCAACATACCAACCTGCGTCTGCGCGGTCATTTGACCTGCGCCTTGCTGAAAAACAAATTTCTTGGTGAGAAATCCGGGCTTACACGCCTAAAAAATTACCGATCGTGCTCATCAAACAGGAAGTCAAGAAGCTGCTGGGGCTGATGAAAGGTGTCCCAAAGATCATTGCTGAGATCATGTACGGGGGAGGCCTCCGTATTTCAGAGGCACTGCAGCTCCGGGTCATGGATCTTGACTTCAGTTACAATCAGATACAGGTTCGTTCGGGGAAGGGGAAGAAAGATCGAATCACCGTTATACCCGTGACGCTCAAAGACCGGCTGAAGCAACAGGTTCAAAAAGTCAGGCAACTGCATAATAAAGATTTGGAACGCGGATACGGCCATACACTGCTGCCGAAAGCACTGTCCGGGAAGTACCCTGAGGCTTCCAGTGAACTTAAATGGCAGTACCTGTTTCATTCTCCCCGCAGTGGATTTGTCCACCGCTACCATATTTCCGCCACAACCATTCAGCGAAACATTCGGGCGGCGGTTAAAGCCGGCAATATCACCAAACATGTGACAAGTCACACGTTTCGCCACTCCTTTGTAACCCACCTGCTGGAAAGTGGAAGCGAAATACGAACGATACAAGAACTGCCGGGCCATAAAAGTGTAAAAACCACAATGATTTATACCCACGTATTGAATCGGGGCGGCAAGGGGTACAAAGCCCGCTGGATGGCATATCGTGTAATTGCCGGCAGTCTGGAGCATATCTAAAACAACTACCATAGCCTGCCTGGCATCCGAAATAGTCTTTGCTATTCAGGGTTTTCTCCCGGTGTATGCCTGGTCAACAATTATCATAACTGTATAAGGCTACATGGGGCTAATCATATGCAAGTTATTCCCTATTCCCGCCAACACCTGCTGTTATTGACAGTATTGACTACTCCGGCTGGATCGCCTCGATCTCCCAGATCCCTTTCTTCAGCTCGTCTTCGGTAAAGGTATGGTCATGCAGCTTGCCGGCGAAGTAGTCCTCGTAGGCCGTCATATCCACAAATCCGTGCCCGCAGAGGTTGAAGAGGATCGTCTTTGAACGGCCCTCTTTTTTGGCCTTCTCCGCCTCCCGGATCACCTGGGCCACCGCGTGCGTTGCCTCGGGGGCGGCGATAAAGCCCTCCGTTTTGGCCAGTGTGATACCCGCTTCGAAACATTCCAGCTGCTGGATTGCCACCGCTTCGATCAGCTCATCCTTCAACAGCTGACTGCAGAGCACGCTGGCCCCGTGGTAGCGGAGTCCCCCGGCATGGATCGCCGCGGGCGTAAAATTATGGCCCAGCGTGTACATCGGCAGCAGGGGAGTGTACCCGGCCGTGTCACCATAGTCGTACAGGAACTCGCCCTTGGTCAGCTTGGGGCAGGAAGCCGGCTCCACGGCCACAAAACGCGTCTGCTTGCCGTCCACCAGGTTGTTGCGCAGGAACGGGAAGCAGATACCGGCAAAGTTGGAGCCCCCGCCCAGCGGCGCCACGATTACGTCAGGGTAGTCGCCGGCGTACTCCATCTGCTTCATCGTCTCCTGGCCGATCACGGTCTGGTGCAGCAGCACGTGGTTCAGCACCGAACCGAGGGAGTATTTCGTGGACTCGTCCTGTACGGCCCGCTCGATCGCCTCCGAGATGGCGATGCCCAGGCTACCGCTGGTATCGGGATCCTTGGCCAGGATGTCGCGGCCGGCCTGCGTGCGGTCACTGGGGGAGGGATAGACCTCCGCCCCGAACGTATTCATCATCACCTTGCGGTATGGCTTCTGGTCGTAGCTGATCCGTACCATGTACACCTCGCAATTCACGTCGAACTGGGAGCATGCAAACGCCAGGGCGGTACCCCATTGTCCCGCACCCGTTTCGGTGGTGATGCTCTTGACGCCCTCCTGCTTGTTGAAGTAGACCTGCGGAACTGCCGTATTGGGCTTGTGGGAACCGCTGGGGCTGCCACCTTCATACTTGTAGTAGATTTTTGCGGGGGTGTCAAGCGCGTTCTCCAGCCCGCGGGCGCGGTATACCGGGGTGGGTCGCCAGATCCGGTAGATGTCGCGCACTTCGTCGGGAATCTCGATCTCCCGTTCAGCCGAAACCTCCTGCTGGATCAGCGACATCGGAAAGATCGGGGAAAGATCCTCCGGGCCCGCCGGCTCTTTAGTTTCCGGGTTGAGCGGCGGCAGCGGCTTGTTGGGCATATCCGCCACGATGTTATACCAGTGGGTGGGGATATCGGCTTCGTCCAACATGATCTTCCTGTTCATAAAAGGTACCTCTGCTCTGATATTCGGGTTGTGTCGATTGGTAATCTCACCTAAAATAATCAGTGCGTGGTATTATGCAACCATTGTTTGTCAAAGACCGCGGAAACCGACACCACACCCCGCGGGGTACGTGAAATCATTTCACGGCCGGGCCGGTCGACATCGATTGTGTGAGATGCGATGAATACCACGGCAAGCTCCGGCTAGTGGGGTAAAGGGGGGATCCCGTCTCGGTACCGGGAATGAACCGTCGAATAACCGAACGACTGAAGATACAAATCCGGGCTATAACTTTTGCTCAATCAAGCCTATATTTACGCCCATTTACCGGGATCTGAACGGCGGCGGCAGGCCTGCGTCTGTTTATTCCCGCCGAAAAGACAGGGAACAGGGTACGGGAAATGCCGACCAGGCCGGCGGGCAACCCGGTATCGGCCCGGAATTCGGCCGTCCAAATGACAACAATGATCGATTGACACACACAGTACCATGATGAGACAGTGCGCTTTTTTAACAATGGACAACCTCGATGACTTCGTGCACTACGACTACCTGCTGCATGACCCGCTGCAGCGGCTCGGGTGGCATGTCACCGACGTATCGTGGCGGCAGGAGGGGGTTGACTGGAACCGGTTTGAGATCGTGGTGATCCGCTCGCCGTGGGACTACCAGCAGGATCCGGAGGCGTTCATGGAGGTGCTCCGCCGAATCGAACAGTCGGACGCGCGGCTGGAAAACCCGCTGGAGTTGATCCGCTGGAATATCGACAAAACCTATCTTCGCGACCTTGAAAAAATGGGAATTGCCATCGTACCGACGGAATGGGGTAGCCCTTCCCGGCAGCTTACGGAACAGGAACTGCTGGAGTATTTCGACTGCTTCGGCACGGATGAGATCGTCATCAAGCCGACCATCAGCGCCGGGGCCGACGATACCTACCGGCTCGACAGGGAGGAGGCCCGGAATACCCTGGATGAGCTTAAGCGAGTTTTCGCCTCCCGCGCCTACATGGTTCAGCCGATGATGCGGCATATCATCGAGGAAGGGGAGTTTTCGCTGATCTACTTCGGGGAGGAGTACAGCCACACCCTGCTGAAAACCCCGAAGAAGCGGGATTACCGCGTGCAGGAGGAGCACGGCGGGCGCTTGAAAACGGTGGAACCGGAATGGGAGCTCCGAGCGGTATCTGATGAGCTGATCACCGGGATCGATCCCACACCGCTCTACAGCCGGGTCGACATGGTGCGCCACGGCGACTCCTTCGCCCTGATGGAGCTGGAGCTGATTGAGCCCTCGCTCTACTTTAACATGGACCCGGACTCCCCCGAACGCTTCGCCCGCTTCCTGGACCGCTGGATGGAGCAGCAGGTGAACTCCTGAATCGAGATCGACTCCCAACGAAAGGGGTAGGGACTCAGGAACCGGTCATCAAAAATCAACGGAGAGGAGATACCAAATAGCGAATGGCGAACAGGTAAAGCTGCAGGTTGAAAGTTTCAGGTTGGAGGTTACAGGTTGTTTTTTGGTATTTGTGATTTGGCGTTTTGGGCATTTTAGCCAAATTTTCTGTATTAGGAATATCTCTCATATTCGGTTATCGGTAACCAACAAGGTAATATGGGCGTGTGGATGTCATGCGACTGCAGCAGTAACCGGTGCCAGCCTCAGTTGCTGCCCAGCAGTTCCTTGATCTGGTCCATCTTTTCGCCCCACTGCTGCCAGTTGCCTTCGTTGAGGGCCTGCTGCGCCTCTTCCCACAGTTTTTGCACTTCTCCGAACTGTTTATACTCAACCGGCAGAGTGGCTTCTGTCTGCGGCTGCTGGGAGGCCGCAATGGTGGTGTCGCCTGCCGCAACCACTGGTGTTTCTGGGCGGGCAGGAGCCTTTCCGAACAACTGCTCCAGGGCCAGGTCCAGGGTCGGTTCCATCACCACGCGTTCACCCGTCGTGGCGATGACCCGCTGGAGCTGAGGTATATCAACCCCTTCGGCAATCAGGAAGACCGGTTCCACATAGAGGAAGGAATCCTCGATCGGGATGACCATCAAGTTGCCCCGGATTACCTGCGAGCCGCGCTGGTCCCAGAGCGAGAGCTGCCGCGAAATCTCCGTATCCTGGTCGATCTTGGCCTCGATCTGGGCCGGACCCAGGATAAGACGCTCTTTCGGCAGCTTGAAGACCTCCACCTTGCCGTAGTAGGGGAAGTCGGAACGGGCCGTCATCCAGGCGATCATGTTGTCGCGGTTGTTCGGTGTCAGCGGACTGATCAGCAGGTACTGAAGCTCCTCTTCACCCGGAAGTTTCATCAGGATGTGGTACGGATCCATCTTGATCTGCTGGCCGCCGTATTTCTCATTGGGGCGGGTCCAGAGGTCCTCGTTGTTGTAGAACACCTGCGGGGTGGTCATGTGGTAGGTATTGTACATCTCCATCTGGATCTCGAACAGCGTCTTGGGATACCGGACGTGGTCCTTCAGGCTCTGGGGCATCTGGTCGAGGGGCTTGAACATGTCGGGGAAGATATCTCGGTAGACGTTCAGCACCGGGTCTTCTTCGTCCACGGTGTAAAAGTCGACCGTGCCGTGGTAGGCGTCGATCACCACTTTGACGGAGTTTCGGATGTAGTTGATACCGCTGATCGAAGTCTCCGAGTAGGGGTAGTCGCGCGAGGTGGTGTAGGCGTCCTGCATCCAGTAGAGCTTGCCTTCGCTGAGCACCAGGTAGGGATCGTCCTCGAACCGGAGGAACGGGGCTATCTTACGGACCCGCTGCTGCACGCTCTTCCATAACTGAATTTTGCTGCCTTCACGGATGTAGTCGGACAGCAGGATATTGATGTCGCCGAACTGCCAGGCGAACAGCAGCTTTTCAAAGAAGTTGTCGATCGAAACGCCGCCCTCTCCCTGGTAGCTGGTGTACACATTTTCGTCGCCTTTGGGGTAATCGAGTTCCTGCACGTCGGTATTGACGATCTTGTAGCTGGGGTCGTGCTCCCCGTAGTAAATGGAGGGCTGGGTGACCTGCAGGTCCAGTTCCGAAACGGGAGGGAGGTCCTTGATCACCAGCCGGGGATCACCCTGCCGCCCCTCTTGTGCCACCGGGCTCATCACCAGGCCGTACCCATGGGTATACTGCAGGTGGCGGTTTACCCAGGTATCGGCCTGTTCGGGTAGCTCGTCGGAGAGCTCACGGGCCGAGAGCATCATCTGCAGGTAGCCCTCGTTGGTCTGGTAACGGTCTACATCCACGTTGAAAAACTGGTAATAGAGCCGGATCTCCTGCAGCTGGCGGTAGGTCTGGATCAGCAGCCGCGGGTCCCAGAGCCGAATGTTGTCAAGGGTCTCGGTGTTGTTTTGCAGCTTGTCCCACGTCAGTGTATCCCCGGCGTTATAGTTTCGCTCGGTGATCGCATCGAGGTCATAGGCCTGGCGGGTCTGGCTGATATTGTACTCCATGTAGGGCGTCTCCAGCTCAAGCTCGTTCGGTTCCACAACAAACTTCTGTATGGCCGGGGGAAGCAGTCCCTGCCCGAGGATGCCGATCGCCACCGTTGTCGCCCCGCCGATCACCAGCAGGCGGATGTTCTGCCGGTAGAACTGGTAAAAGGCGAGCAGAGCCAGCAGAAAGGTGGCGATACAGAGGATCCAGAGAACCGGAAGCTGGATGGTGATGTCGGTATAGCTGGCCCCGAATACCACGCCGCTTTCGTTGTAGAGCAGGCGGTAGCGGTCCAGGAAGTATCCCCAGGAGAGCAGCAGCAGCCAAATGCCTACGTTGATCGCCAGGTGTTTGGTGATTCCCGAACGGGCCATGATACCCGAGCGGCCCTGCAGGCTGAGTGATCCGGAGTAGATATAGACCAGCAGCAGCAGGAACGTGACAAAGAATACCAGCACGATTAGGCTGTTCTGGATAATTTCGATAAATGGCAGCCGAAACAGGTAGAACCCCAGGTCGTTGCCAAATACCGGGTCTACCTGGTTAAAGGTCTCGTTCCAGTGAAAGCGGAAGTAGGTGTCCCACCGCATGAAAAATGCGAAGGCGAAGAAGAAACTGATCAGGGAGCCGAGGGCAAACAACACTTTTCGGAACTGGCTTTCTGTAAACCGGCTGAGGTTCAGCTGCCCGAGGGGCGAGTTGCCGAAGCTGAAGCCCGGAAAATGCCTGGCCAGTACATGCATGTTGGGCAGCACATACAGCAGGGCCACCACCAGGGCCCCGCCCAGCAGCAGTACCTGGGTGGTCTTGATCGTGATAAATACCTGCTCATACCCGAGGTTGTCGAGCCAGAGCCACTCCATGATCCAATCGGACAGGGAGATGATAACCAGCACCAGGAGTAATACCGCCCCGATACCGATCTGCTTCTTGATTGTGCTGTTCAAATTGTTTGCCATGTTGTTTCCTGAATGCTGATTAAAGAATTTGTTTCCCTGTCTAAAGGTAGTAAACTGAGCACTTAAATTTTATGGCCATTTGCCCAGCTCTCCACGGCCTCCAGGTAGTTGAGGGGTTGCAGGGGTTCCTCGTCAAGAGACAGTTGCGAGAGCGCCTCGCGGATCGTATCAAGGGAAGCCTCATCGGTGAGGTCAATGTCCGGGTCTTCTGCCCAGCATTCGAGTCCCACGGAGCAGCAGGGCTGCGGTGTTTTAATGGTAGCCCATTCTACCAGCACACTGCCCGACGATATCTCCAGCTTGCGGGTCTCCCTCAGTTTCTGCACGGTAACGAGCCCGCATCCGAGTTCTTCCAGTATTTCGGTGACGTGTTCGCGGTTTGGCGGAATAGCGGGGTACCCAGGCAGGGAAATTTCGGAATCCCGGAAGATGGTGGCCAGCGAATTCCAAGCCTCTTCATCGAGGGGAAACTCGAAAAGTTCATCTTCATCTTCCTGCCATACTTCGAACGGTTCGCTGCTCTTTACGTTACGCTTGAACTTCAACCCACTCTCGGCGCCCTTCCGCAGTTTTACGTTGACGTCCATGCCTGGTACCCACAGGTATTCGTCAGTAATCTTCTGCCCGTCGTAAAAGCCGGGCAGGAGCAGAAATGCACGGGCAAAACGGGAACTGAGTCCCCCGAACGCTCTCCACTCCCAATGCTCACCATAAGCCATATTCTATATGTTCTGGTTGTCAAAAAGTACGTTTGTTACTCCGCCAGGATATGCAGAGTGGCCAGCCGGGCGTTTTCCTTGATCTGTACTCCAACCGACGGTACCCTGATGTCAACGGCCACCTGGCCGTGCGGCTCATCACTGGTGATATGGTCCCCACTCATGATGATTCCCGCCTTGGAGGCATGGTCATGTGGCGAGATTATGGACAGGGTATCTGCCACATTTTGCAGCTTCTCATTGAAGTAGGCCCGGTAGGCGCCCTCCGTCAGGTTCCACCAGCCGTAATCGTCGTCGGCCTGGCGTTTCTGCGGTTGTATCGGCTCGGTGGAGGCGGGTACATATTCGCTGCCCCCGAAATCGAGCGCCCCGCCGGCGGTATACCGGTGAATTTCAGAGACGGTCAGATCAATGCAGAAGGTATGCAGCTGGGTGTCCCTGTGGATAATTTGGTCGACATGTTCCAGCAGTTCTTCCGATTGTATCAAAAACATAGCGTACCAGTTTAATTCTCATTCACGCCGTCTTAAACAGGATTGCACGTTAAATCGATTCATCAAACACAGCCCCAGTCTGAATGAGGTGCCACTGCCTGACGGTATCTGCATACCGGTCCCCGGATACTCTCGATTCATACGGGAACATACAGCAAACGCCAGGTTATTCGGTCGGCAGGGACCAGATATCCACCCGGTTTAAGGCGATGTAAGGGACAGCCACACGCATGCGTTGCGTATCGATCCCGATGTCCGCCGGATCCCCAGGGGTGTGAATGACGGTTTGCCCGTCGATTTTGATGGTGGAATCAACCTGGCTCGAGACGACCCAGTGCCCGTTAACGATCTCGATGCCGTCGAAATCGCCGCCGGTCTCAATCGTATTGACTTCCTCAAGTGTTTCGGTTGCGGGATTCCATCCGTAGAACGTGCCCGCTCCGCCCCAGGGACACAGCAACAGCCGTTCCCCGTCGGCATCAATGGTTATGCCGTTGGGTGCGTGAGGCAGGGAATCCCGGACCGTGGTTACCCGGGAACCGGAGAACTTGTAGAGTGACGACTTGCCGGTGTCGGTGACGTAGATCGCCCCGTCGGGTCCCTCCACCACATCATTCAGAAATCCCGGTTCCAGGGAGCTGAAATCGATAAAAGCTACCTGCTCGCTGGTAAAGCGATTGAACCCGTGTACACCGTCAGCGTCGGCTGCCCATAGGGTGTCGCCGGTAATATACATTCCGCGCGGGGCGTGCATCGGGTAGGTATCCGAACCCGTCATAAACCTGAGTTCAATGATTGAACCGTCAGGGCCCACCTTGCTGATAAACCCGTTGGCATCGCGGGCGCCCCCCGATCCATTGAAGTTGGCAACAAAATAAACATCCTGTTCCGGGTCATACCGGACCGATTCGGGCCCCGAGAGACCCGTGGCACTCGCCACGATATCCGTGGTATCCTGCACCATATCGAGGTTGAAGCCCGCTGTGGACTCCGCCTCTTCAGGCTGCTCTTCCCGGCCGCAGGCGAACAGCAATCCCACCGCAAGGATCGCAATAAACAGACGACTTACTGATAAAAACAGTTTTTCTGACATAGGTAATTAGCATTTAATTATCATTTATGAACCTGCATAAGTAGATAGATAACAAATATTTATTAATAGAAAGACGAACTGCAAGCCCAATTTTCTGTTAATTGCAAAAAGTACTACCTGGCAACTGTTACAGCCTCACGGATTAGCTCAGATATGTAGGTCAAGTCAAGTACGGAAATATCATCTATTTTTATGTGCCGCATGGTTTTACCGGTACCTTCAAGAATATTCCTGTGGTCTACCAGCTCAGCGCATTCCAGATCTGCAGGTTGATATGGTTCTTGTGCGATACCAGGGCGCACACATTGCCAGACGTGTGATAGGTAAGGTTTCCCCATTTGATACTGGAACTGAGCTGCGGTTCCAGCAGCGAAATGGTGCTGTGCAGCTTCTTGACACTCGGATGCTGCCAATCCGGTATGGTATCGAGAAATTGTTCTAGTGCAGACATAGGAGTGGATTTATTTAGATATGGATTGTTAAGCAAGAGCATCAATTAATTCCGCCCGTTCGGGGTATTTACGGATCAAATCGGCGGTATCACCTGCAGTGAAATCTGCAAATTCAAATCCCGGAGCCATCGTGGTACCCAGCAGGGCATAGGAGCCGCCCTCCAGCAGGCGTGCTCCCTGGTAGCAGCCGCCGGGAACGCGGTGCTGCAGCTGCATTCCGTCAAAGATATCCCGTCCCAACATAATTTTAATTGAGCTGCCGTCCGGATTGAGCTGAAGCAGTTCAACCGAGTCTCCAAGATAAAAGTGATACAACTCGTCTCCCGGCAACTTGTGGATGGAGGAGTGGATATCCGGCGTTAACAGGTAAAATATGGCCGTACAGAGCGAACGCGGACCTGAATAAGCCCAGGCCAGCGATTCAGGGTCCAATATTTGGGTTGACCGGTAAGTCTCGCGGAAAAATCCCCCTCCGGTTGCAGAGGTTTAAGATCCAACTGCTCTATTATCTTTTCTGCCGTTTTAACACCAGCCATGATCCCACTGCTTTTTCGCAAAGTTAATTGTTCGGAACCCAGATTTGCAACAGGTATATGCCCATGTTTCCAGATATATTACACTGCGAACGTGCTCGTTCAGATGAGTGAGCGCGTACACCAGTAACAGAAAATAAGTAGATATTTTTCCTGAGCTTTTCTTTATTGGTAGCGGAATATGATTTCCACGTGCAGTGGCCCGGGACTGCTTTTCGGATGGGATGGGGGATCTGCCGGTTCTGAAAGCGACCGCATTGTACACCGAAGCGAGGGCGATCCCGGCTTTTTTCCATCGTAAAATAAATTTGGTTGAATACCTGCTGAGATACGCCAGTAGAGTGAAATCACGTATTATTAACCTATCACCATAATTGAACTACAGGGATTAACTATCGATGAAAATTGTTGATCTGAATGAAACCGAAGGCAGGACCTTTCCGGCACGGCGGCTCACAAAAAATATCGCCGGCGGAAGCTCTGCTATTCAGGCCGAAAATTTCTGCCTGGGTTATGTAACGCTGGAACCCAAGGGGGGACAGGTTCCCTGGCACAACCACCCGCAGGAGGAGATCTATACCATCCTGGAGGGCACCGGTGAGATGTGCCTGGGTTCCGAACGGCAGGAGATCACCGGGGGACAGACGGTGTTTATCCCGCCAAACGAATTTCACCAGCTCACCAATACCGGTGATGAGCCGCTTCGGTTTATTTACTGCTACGGACCGGCGGGCGATGTGGACCACTGGAAACAGGAGCTGAAGGGTACCCTGCCGGTAGCCGGTGAAGATGTCCCCCCCTTGCCGGAAGGGGCCTGGCCGCAGTGTACGGAGCCCTCCGAAGAGTTTAAAAAGGAAGAGTAAGATTCTGACCCATGCGATGCCTTATGGACGGGCATCGTACATCACTTGAACATTACTAGAACGGAAAACCACATGGCAGACCAGTTGACAACGCACCGTGTCGGCATCATTATGAACGGGGTTACCGGCCGCATGGGCACCAACCAGCACCTGCTTCGGTCCATCGTGCCGATTATAGAGCAGGGCGGGGTCAAGATCAGTGAAGACGAAGTCATCATGCCGGATCCCGTTTTGGTGGGACGAAATGCCGTGAAGTTGAAAAAGCTGTCGCAGCAGACCGGCATCGACAAATGGACCACCGACCTTGACGAGGCCCTGGCTGACGAAGCGAATACCATCTATTTTGACGCGCTTAGAACCGATCTCCGCTATGAAAACGTCAAGAAGGCGGTCGCTGCCGGAAAACATGTATACTGCGAAAAACCGACGGCCGTATCCACCGAAAAAGCGGTGGAACTGTACCATGTGGCGGAAGAAGGCGGCGTGAAACACGGGGTGGTACAGGACAAATTGTGGCTTCCGGGCCTGGTGAAACTGCGCCGGCTACGCCGGCAGAATTACTTCGGGCGGATCCTCTCCGTCAAGGCGGACTTCGGGTACTGGGTGTTTGAAGGGGATACGGTGGTCCCGCAGCGACCCTCGTGGAATTACCGTCAGGAGGACGGCGGCGGCATCATCCTGGATATGTTCTGCCACTGGCGGTATGTGCTGGACAACCTGTTTGGAGCGGTGGAACGGGTCTCCTGCATCGGCGTTACGCATATCGACAAGCGCTTCGAAGAGGATGGCACGCCGTACCAGGCTACTGCCGACGATGCGGCTTACGCCATTTTTGAGCTGGAAGATGACATCATTGCCCAGTTCAACTCCTCGTGGACCACGCGTGTCCGGCGTGATGACCTGGTTACATTCCAGGTCGACGGGACGGAGGGATCGGCCGTGGCGGGCCTGCGCAAGACGTGGATACAGCCACATTCCGCCACCCCGAAACCGGTCTGGAACCCGGATATCGACTCAAACCACAACTTTTACGACGACTGGATCGAAATTCCGCACCAGCAGGAGTTCGACAACGCCTTCAAAATCCAGTGGGAGCTCTTCCTGCGTCACGTCGTCAGGGATGAGCCGTTTCGATGGGACCTGCTGGAGGGTGCCAAGGGCGTGCAGCTTGCCGAGATCGGCTACGAGGCATCCGAAAAACGGCAATGGATGGAAGTGCCTCCATTGGTGTAGGGGACAAGCCGTGCAGGAGTCAGCGCAGGCTCGAAGGGGCGAGATGGGTTTTGTCAGATACATGGTTTCCGGAACTACGGTATCATGACCTGCTCCCCTGCAACATTCAGCGGAGGTCTACATAATTTTAAATATCAGAACCGGCACTTTTGAAAATACAGGTACAAAAATCTTTAACATGTAAACGACAATTCATATGAACATACGGGATGAATTACGGGTGGCCGACCTTGAGGACCTGCTGGACCGATTTTGGAACATTTCAGGGCAGAAGATTTCACTGATACGAAACCGCTACGATACCTCGCAGGGATCCCCGGTTTTTACCGTCGAGGGAGAATATACCACCCGCGGGTGGACCGAATGGACACAGGGTTTCCAGTTTGGTTCCGAGATCCTTCAGTATGACGCCACCGGGGAGCAGCAGTTCCTGGAGTGGGGACGAACAGCCACCCTCGAGCTGATGGCCCCGCATATCACCCACACCGGGGTTCACGATCACGGCTTTAACAACGTTAGCACCTATGGGGCGCTCCGCCGGCTTTCCGCCGAGGGGAAACTGGAAACTTCGGATTGGGAAAACAGTTTTTATGAACTGGCGCTGAAGTCAACAGGAGCCGTACAGGCATCACGATGGACCGATACGGAGGACGGGGGTGGATATATCCACTCGTTTAACGGGCCGCATTCCCTTTTTGTAGATACCGTGCGGACTCTTCGTGCACTGGCGCTCAGTTATACCCTCGGGCATGTGCTTTATGGTGAGCAGGACGAGGAGATCTCACTGCTGGGACGCCTGGTACAGCACGCCCGGGCCACGGCCAAATACAACATCTACTACGGCGAAGGGCGGGACGCCTATGACGTACGCGGACGAACGGCCCATGAAGCGGTGTTTAATACCAAAAACGGTCGATTCCGCTGCCCAAATTCGCAGCAGGGCTACTCGCCATTTTCTACCTGGACACGCGGACTGGCCTGGGCCATATTGGGATACGCCGAACAGCTGGAATTTATTGAAACTCTTTCTGATGATGAACTGGATGACATCAGTGGACGGGACGTCATTGCAGGATTTATGGAAAAGGCCGCTCGTGCCACCAGTGATTTTTACATCGAAAACACCTCTTCCGACGGGATCCCGTACTGGGATACCGGGGCCCCCGACCTGCACAGGCTGGGAGATTATACCGGGAAACCGGCTGATCCCTACAACGGTTACGAACCGGTTGACAGCTCGGCCGCCGCGATTGCCGCACAGGGGCTTCTGCGCCTGGGGCACTATCTGGAGTCCAAAGGTGATGACGATAACGGCAGGTATTACTGGCAGGCGGGACTAACGGTGGCGAAGACGCTGCTGAGGGAACCCTACCTGAGTACCGGTCCGGACCACCAGGGATTACTGCTCCATTCGGTCTACCATCGCCCCAACGGGTGGGACCATATCCCGGATGACGAACTTATTCCCTGCGGGGAGTCCAGCATGTGGGGTGACTACCACATTAGGGAACTGGCACTCTTCCTCAGTCGAATACAGATCGATGCGCCTTATTACACCTTTTTCAACGGAATTTCAACATAGTAATCGTATCAGATAATGAAACCAGTAGCTTTGGTAACCGGTGGATCCCGGGGGATCGGTCTTGGAATAGCCAGTGAACTTTGCCGTAATGGTTTTGATCTGGCGATCAATGGGGTACGGCAGGCGGAACAGGTGCAGGAAGTGGTCGATGACCTGAATGCGGCGGGTACAGATACTGATGTAATCTATTGCCGGGGCGATATCAGGAATCCGGCTGAACGCAGCTCGATACTCGACACCATTCGATCCCATTTCGGACGGCTTAACGTGCTGGTCAATAACGCGGGTGTGGCTCCCGAAGAACGACTGGACCCGCTACAGGCCACCGAGGAGAGCTACAACCGGGTGATGGATATAAACCTGAAAGGGCCCTACTTCCTGACCCAGGCCGCAGCCCGCTGGATGGTTGAACAGAAAGAGGCAGACGACGATTATGAAGCGGCGATCGTCACCATAGGATCTATTTCCGCGACCGTGGTTTCTCCCGAAAGGGGAGAGTACTGCATCTCGAAGGCCGGGCTGGCAATGCACAACAAAATCTGGGCCGCACGATTGGCCGAGCACCAGATCCCGGTTTACGAGGTACGACCAGGCATTATTAAAACTGATATGACCGCCGGGGTCGAGGAGAAGTATGACAAATTGATCTCGGAGGGGCTTACCCCCCAAAAACGATGGGGGTATCCCGAAGATGTGGGCAAGGCGGTACGTTCGCTGGTTGAGGGCGATTTTCCCTATTCGACGGGCGAAGTCTTTATGGTGGACGGTGGCCTGACCATGCAACGCCTGTAAGATTAAGATGACAATTTGAGCAGGGATACGCGAACACACAGGATGGGTACAATCAGATAAAAAAGACGACAGCTTCTTGCAACATGCAATAAAACAGAAGGTGATGTGATGGATGAAACGGCGACCGAAACAACGGAAATGCAACCGAAATCGGACCGGTTCCGGGAGAAGGAGGGAGGACCGGTAACAACAAAAAAGTGGGCCGGATTCTTCGGTGGACTGCTGCTGTTCCTGCTGATGGTGTTCTCATCCTCCCCTGAGGGACTCAGCATCGAGGGATGGCGCACTGCGGCCGTTGCAGCCCTGATGGCTACCTGGTGGGTTACCGAAGTGATACCTATCTCCGGTACGGCCCTGATCCCCCTTGTACTGTTTCCGATCCTCGGAATCATGGATATCGATAATGCTGCCGCTCCCTATGCTGACCCGATGATCTACCTCTTCCTGGGCGGCTTTATCATCGCCATAGCGATGCAGCGATGGGATCTGCACCGGCGTATTGCCCTTAATATTATCCGGGCGATCGGTTCCAAACCCAGGAACATTATCTTCGGTTTTATCGTCTCGTCGGCTTTTATGAGCATGTGGGTCAGCAATACGGCTGCCACCATGATGATGCTGCCGATCGGGCTTTCGGTGATTCAACTGACCAAAACAGGTACCAGCGATCCGGCCGAACAGGCGCAGTACCGCGATTTTGCCGTTGTCTTGATGCTGGCAATCGCCTATGCGGCAAACGTCGGCGGGCTGGGAACCGTTATCGGAACGCCCACCAACGCGCTGCTGATCGCCTTTGTGGAAGATGCCTACGGGGTGGAAATCAGCTTTGCCCAATGGATGTCGCTCGGAATTCCGGTGGTCGTACTGGGGCTGCCTGTCATCTTCTATTCGCTGGCCAACATAGCCTATCCGATCCGCCTGAAAACACTGCCCGGCGGCAAAGAGTATATCGACAGCGAGATGGAGCGACTGGGTTCCATCAGCAAGCCGGAGCAGATGGTGGCTGCCGTTTTCGGGCTGGTTGCCCTGCTCTGGATTTCGCGACCGCTGATCGAGCAGCTGATCCCGGGTTTGTCGGATGCCAGCATCGCCATATTCGGGGCGCTAATACTGTTCCTGATTCCCGTGGACCTGGGCAAGGCCCGTTTTTTGATGCGCTGGAAAGACGCCGAAGATATTCCCTGGGGCGTGTTGATCCTGTTCGGCGGGGGCCTTTCGCTGGCCGGGGCGATCCAGAAAACCGGGCTTGCGGAATGGGTGGGCGGCTATTTTGAGATCCTGGGAGGCTGGCCGGTTCTCCTGATTATACTCGTGATATCCGGAATCATAATTATGTTTACCGAGCTGGCCAGTAACTCTGCGACAGCCGCGGCATTCCTTCCGGTAATCGGATCCGTGGCGATCAGTATCGGTCAGGATCCGCTGCTGTTTGCCGTACCGGTTACCATGGTGGCTAGCTGTGCCTTCATGCTGCCGGTGGCTACCCCCCCAAATGCCATCGTCTACGGGAGCGGGGTGATGAGCATCCCGCAGATGACCAGGGCGGGTATGATCCTCAATATCGGATTTGCCGTGTTGATCTCCCTGCTGACTTATTTCCTGTTCACCCTGTTACTCGGTATCGAAATCGGGGTAGTACCGGAGGGCTTAAGTTCACTCGTAACCATATTTTAGTCATGCAAAATAACAACTCGGTCCGAATATTTTTTGCTGCTGCACTACTCCTGCTGATATCTGTGCCAACGTGGGTCGAAGCCCAGCAGTTTGATATTACGGTTTCGGCAGGTAATTTTGATCGCCGTGGATCGGTGGTGTCTTTCCCTCTGCCGTACGCTGTGGAACCGGGAACCTACACGATGGTAAACAGCAATGATAAGTCCGTAACGCTGCAGGTCGATCTCAATAACACCTGCTGGTTTATCCTTGACAAACTTCCAGCGGGAACGGGGATAACATACCGTTTGGATACGGCGTCAAAAGCGGGAGACCCCGGAACCAGGGGCGTTACCTACACGTTCGAGCGGAATACAATCGCCTTCCACACCGGGAACAGCACCGTCTTATCCTATTTTCACGGCAATAACCAGCCCCCTTCGACCCTGGATGAAGTGTACACCAACGGCGGGTATATCCATCCCGCCTATTCGCCGGGTGGTGTGCCGCTGACCAACCACCTGGATACCGCAATGCATCCCCATCACTACGGTATCTGGGCTGCCTGGACCAATACCGAATTCCAGGGGCGAACCCCCGATTTCTGGAATGTGCAGTCGCATACCGGTCGTATTGATCACCCCGACACGCTGGAGGCGGCCTGGGAGGGGCCGGTACACGGGGGACTGATTGCCAGAAACCATTATGTGGACCTTACCGGCTCCGCTCCCGTCATTGCACTGAATGAGCAGTGGGAGCTGCGGGTGTTCGCTTCCGACTCAAATCCCGGAATTCATATGTTTGAACTGGTGGTTACGCAAACCGCCAATACAGCCCAGCCATTGGTGTTGCCGGAGTATCATTACGGCGGCATGGCATTTCGCGGGCACGCCAACTGGGATCACCTGGAGCGCGTCTGGTTTCTCACCTCCGAGGGCAATGATCGCAGTAATGGAAATGAAACCCGCGCCCGGTGGGCCCACATGGGGGGAAGAGTAGACGGGGAAACGGCCGGTATCGCCGTGTTAAGCCACCCCTCGAATGTTCGGGCTCCCCAGCCGGTTCGCATTCACCCGGAAATCCCGTATTTCGTCTTTGCCCCTGTTCAACTGGGTGAGATGCGCATAGAGCCTGGTTCCCCGCATGTCATGCGCTATCGTTATATTACGCATGACGGAAAACCGGATTCCGAGCTGCTGGATCGTCTCTGGAACGATTTTGCCTACCCGCCTGCGGTAACAGTGAAACGGCTCGGTAACCCATAGTTCGAACCTACGGAATGATCAAATGGTGAATGTTACAGACTCATGTTTTTTTATTCGCGGTTATAAATCCGTACCGCTCCTGTTTACCGTCCCGCTGTTCTTCTTAATCCTGGCCACCGGTTGCACGGATCCAAAACCGGAACCCCTTGAACAGCAATATTTTAATGCTGATTCCCTGGCACCTTTTGTAGAGCCGGAATTTCCCTTTATAACCACTTCTGTGGATGCCCGGAATCTGGGGGCCGGCTTCCCGCCGGATAACGTTGCCACGCGCTGCCTGGCCCTGCAGCTCGGCAACAGGGCATACGCCTGTTTCGATACCGACCTGCTTCGCTGGTCAGTCGCCTGGACCGGAGACTTTCTTTCGATGGTCACCATGCCGCAGGTTTCCTACCGCGACTTCCACAACAAGGGTAACGATTTTCCGGTGGTGCTGGGAGAACCGCAACTTGCCACCGGCATCTATCCCGGGTGGTCGGTCGGCAGTCCGAAGTTCAACGATCCCCGTCCGCCGTCACCCGGTCCCGCTCAGATATCCTGGGGGCCGATACCCCGTGAACAGGGTCGCTGGAACGGGATTTATCTTTCAGGCAAAAACGCCGTGTTATCTTACACCGTTGGCCAGACTGAAATCCATGAACTGCCCGGCAGCGTGTCACGTGGCGGGATCACCGCCTTTACCAGGACCTTCTTGGTGGATCCCGGCAGCGATACCCTCTCGTTGGTGGCGGCCGAGCACCAGGGGGCCGCAAGAAGTGAACAACGTGGCAAGGCAGCGATTCTTTACCACAATACCGCCGAAGATACCGTTACGGCCATCGGTGTGGCCGGACAAGGTGATGGGGTCCGGATTGACTTTCACCACAACCGCTATGCCACCATGAGTTTGCCTCCCCGGAGCGAAAAACGGGAGGTGACCCTGCTGGTGTGGAGCGGTCCTGCCGGAAAACTGGACACGTTTAGACAGCTGATCGAACACACCACCGTCCAGGTCCCGGACTACCAAAAGGGCACCGAACCCTACTGGCGGCAAACTGTACGAACAAGAGTGCAGCAGTCTCCCGATACGGCGGCCTTCGTTGCAGACAAGCTGACACTGCCGATTCCGAATCCCTGGAAGCGTAACGTGCGGGCCGTGGATATCGCTTTTTTCGATGCGCTGAAGGGAGCCGTGGTGACTTATGACGGGGATGTCTGGATTGTGGACGGTATCAACAGGGAACTCCCGGTGATGGAGTGGACCCGGTTTGCTTCCGGGCTCTACGGTCCGCAGAGTATCGAAATCGTCGACGGCAAGATCTACGTGTTCGGGCGCGAGGGCATTGTGCGGCTGCATGACCTGAACAGCGACGGGGTAGCCGACTACTACGAAAATTTCTCCAACCTGATGGCACAATCGATGGAGACCCGGGAGTGGCCGGGCAGCCTGGTGGCGGCCCCGGGAGGCGGCTTTTACGTAAGCAAGGGGGCAGCCGGTAATGCCGGACCCCAGTACAATCCCGTGGCCGTGAATGGGTTCCGTTACGGCTCCAGGCACAGCGGATCGGTGTTATATATCTCCGCCGACGGTCGCTCCGTTAAACAGGTGGCAACGGGCCTGCGGATGCCGTACCTGGGCATTCATCCTGAAACGGGCGTGGTCACTGCATCGGACCAGCAGGGTCATTTTGTACCGTCATCACCCCTTTTCCTGGTTGATGAGGACGATTATTACGGAGTTCCCGCATCAGCCCATACCGAACCGATACCGGAAATTACGCCCCCGCTGCTCTGGTTCCCCCACAGCGTAGAACCGTCGGGGGCAGGACAGGTCTGGATCAGCAGTCGGTTCATGGGACCGCTGAACGGCGAGCTGGTACACCTTTCTTACGGTCGACCGGGCCTTTTCCGGATCCTGTTTGACAGTACCGAATCTCACGTCCAGGGGGGCGCCTCACTGATTCCCGCCCGGTACACCGCCCCGACGATGAAAGGGGCGGTCAACCCAGGGGACGGCCAGCTCTACGTTACGGGCTTTTCGTTGTGGGGTGCCAACACCGAGGAGCTAAGCGCCCTGCTGCGGATTCGTCATACGGGAAAACCGGCCTACCTGCCGGAACGTTTTAAGCTCAGGGACGGCGGCATATTCCTTCGTTTCGGGCACAGGCTCGACCAGGTTTCGGCCACC
>JAWVZC010000020.1:0-22097 GCA_033722415.1 Balneolaceae bacterium
ACTGGTAAATGCGCTGGCCGTCAGCCTGGTATTCGTGGCGCTCTGGGCCGTCACCGCCGAGTGGTCGTGGCAGGAGTCGTTCGGGCTGCTGCATCGGTTTGAGATGGGTATCATTGCGCACGGGATCCTGGCCGTGCTGCTGCTGGATGCCTGGATGTACATCTGGCACCGGATGAACCACGAGATCCCATTCTTCTGGCGATTCCACCGCGTTCACCATTCCGACCCGTCGATGGATGTGACCACCGCCTCCCGCTTCCATATCGGGGAGATCGTGTTCTCGTCGCTGCTGCGTATTCCCATTATAGCGCTGCTCGGGATCCACCTGGGCGAACTGCTGCTGTACGAGACGATCGCCTTCGGCGTGGTGCAGCTCCACCACGCCGACATCGGGCTGCCCGGCAAGCTGGATCTGATGCTGCGCACTGTCATCGTCAGCCCGCTGATGCACAAGGTCCATCACTCCCGCTGGCAGCCGGAGACCGACTCCAACTACGGTTCGCTCTTTTCATTCTGGGACAGGCTGGCCCGATCCTTCCGGATGCGGGATGAAGAGGGATTCAAAACACTGCGCATCGGCCTCGATGAATTTGACGATCCGAAATATGAAACCGTCAAAAACATCTTCAAGCTTCCGTTCCTGGATATCCGGCGGGAGGCCAGTAAAAAAAGGGACAAGGACAGCGATCGAAATGACAAAGCGGACTCGGCCTAGCCTGCATTTCTCATATGTTTATCCCTTCACATTGAGGGCTAAAAAGAGACAACTCTCGGGATTGATATTGGAAATCGTTCCCTCAACGTATAGTGAAACGGTTCAAACCCGATTACCATATCGCCCGGCATACGAACCAATTTCATGGTGAAAAATACCGGCCAGAATCTACGGTTCTGATCTTTGCGAAATCCAGAACAGAGAAAATGAAACAAGTTCAGTACAAAGGTTCAGGATCACCTCAAAGTAGTAACTGAGTTGAAGTGACGGGCAGAAACAATCCGGGGTTACAATACCTTATGCAGTTTCATAAACATGTAAAAATTGTTCGGCGGTTTCAGTTGTTCTCCAGGATTGTTTTACAAGAGGCGCTCTCTGAATAAGCGCAATCCCTATCGTCACCGGCGTCATCCCGGGCTTCGACCCGGGATCTCGCAGGAGTACCACGCCGTTGTTATTGCTGAACGATTTGATCAGCGTTCCTCCTCCTCGCGAGAACCTGAAACGAGATACTGAAACTTGTTCAGTACAGTGGTTCAGGATGGAGGTAAAGCTATTATTGATCCTCAGCGTGTTACGTCTCGGATACTTCTCGGTTGGGATTCGTGTCAGTGCGTTCAAGCTTCCCGGCGAAAGCAATTCTTTCAAATCCGGCAGGTAATCGCTGAACGTCCGGGTTAGTTTAACTTGCATAATTTAAATTCCCTTTTAACTTATGTAATAACAAGAACTTACCACCTGCATTTAACGGAAGCTGCGAGACCGGGATTTGTCGAGGATCAAGGCCTTCCGGAGGTGGTTCAGGCATACAAGAACATAAGGGGGAGGTTATGTCAAACGGGGAAACGAACGGGGGTGGAGCGATGGAATCTATCACCCAGGGCTTGGATATTGTCAAATCTGCAGTGGACCTGAGTGACGGGAATATCACGCGGAAATTTGACAAACAGACGAAACGGGCTACAAAGAGCAAGGATTGTGAATGCCCGGTTCACGACCCGAACCGCCAGATCTTCAGGGTACTTAAATACCGGCACCGGCTGTTTGGCATTCCGGGTGTTGGGTTTTGGGACCAGGTTCGTATCAGGCTGGGTATTCGCTGGCAGTATAACGGGTGCGATGTAATCGGTGCCATTCCCTACCTGGGATCTTCCGTTGCCCGGATGGGGTGGTCGGCCAATATAGAAGCCGTAGCCATCGATACAGATACCACCTCCGATGCGGAATGTGAATGCTGTGAAACGGCCTCCTGCGTAACATTTCAATATACCATCACGATTGATCCCCCGCTTCAGGCGACCAGAACCCACAGCGGTGAGATTACGGTCTGCGGAGACGGCTCCTCGGATCACACCATCTATAACTAAACCTATAGAAAGAAAGCAATGAATATTTTCAAATGGCTGTTTATACTGCTGTTTACGGCAGGAGTGGTTGGGATTGTGCTATTCCTACTGCTCCCGAAAAAAATAGGATGGGTACTGTTTATTTTCTGTATCGTCCTTGTCGCCCTGGTGCTATCGGTGGGATTGGGCCGGGAGGTATCGACCTAAAAAACGCATCAACATAACATCTCCCCATCACTCCCGACGAATCACGCATCGCTCCTACGCCCTTAACCGCTCGATAACCTCCCCCACATGTTTCACCTCGAACAGGCGGATCACCGACAGTACGTTCGGCAGCAGGAATCCCGGCGGGTGGGCCACCAGGTTGCCGAGTCCGGCGATCTCCTCGTCGATCTCGCTGATCATGTCGCCGCGCTCCCCCGGTTCGGCATGCGCCAGGTTTTGGGCACACTTCCAGGCGTAGCCGCGCGCCTTTTCGATACTAAAATTGACGACCGCCTCATCTGTGCGCTCACCGATCCAGTCCAGCAGGAACATCAGCGGCGACACCCGCCCGATCCGCTGCTGCACTTCGTCCACCAGTTCGGCCAGCAGCTCGTTGACCAGCATAAAGTCGTTTTCCAGCGTCCGGATTTGACGGCCCGGGGCGATCTCGGCGGCCGCCATACCCAGGTCCAGGTTGATATGGGCATTCATTCCCAGCAGCAGGTGCTGCATGATGATGGCGTCGCAATCCGGTTTCCCGGCGGCATTAAACGCCACCTCCCACGCGTAGGCAACCGGTTTACCTGCGCGGTGACGGTGGAACGCGTTAATGTAGAGGCGGGCGAACGCCACGTCGAACCGCTCCATCCGTTCGGCATCCTCGAACCGTCCCTGTCCGATGGCTTCGGCCACTTTCGAAGTGGTGCGGCGGTACACGTACGCAAAGATTCCGAGCGGGCTGTCCTCTGCGATGGCGGTCTCGACGATCGCATCCAGCTCGTCGAGGACATCGTCAATCGTGGTGATATCACGATCGGCACCTGGTCCGGACCCGGAACCGGATCCTGAACCCATTTCCATTCCCGTTTCTTCTTCCGGCATGGCAATCTCCCATATTACTGTTTTTATTCACATTGAGTGTAGGGACATCGACGGTAACAGGCAAATGGAGGGTGAAAGTTTGAGGTTACAGGTTGAAGGTTACAGGTTGAAGGTTACAGGTTTAAGGTTGCATGTTGAAGGTTGAAAGAGATGTTGTTTGGAGACAAGGTGGAGAAACGCCCCTGACAGATCGCATTCAGTTGTATAAATTTCTTTATAATTAAGCGATGAGGGATTAGCAGTACCCAAAGATCTCCCTCTTGTCATTCTGCATCACCGGTTTGGATTTTTGTGAGGGATTTTGAATCACCTCCAGGATGAGGGGGAGGCCTTTCGCGGTCGCTCCTGCGCTTATTGTAACAGTAGTCGGACGTCATGGAAACTCGCCTTCCAATCGTAAACGGGATATTCTGATGAGTGATATGAACCAACAGACCAGTCGTTCAACTCCCTGGCAAGCACTCCTGTCGATCCTGCGGGGGCGGCGATCCCGTCGCTTCGGGCTGGGCATGGAGATGGAATCGGGTCCGATGGCCTACCGCAGCCGTCGCGAGGGCGTACCGCTCACCGAAGAAGAGGAAGCCATACTGACGTTTGCCGCCTGCGGTATTACCGGACACGCACTGGGAGACCTGGTGTACGAGCGCGGTGAAGGGGGTACCATCATGGCAGGGTTGGCCGGGCGCACGGTGCCCAGCGGCGATGCCATTCAAACCTGCTCCCTTATCGTCATGAACCCGGAAGCGACCTACTATATCAAGCACCCGCAGGATTTTGCTGCGAACGAAATCACGGAGCTTGTGGAGCTGGCCGAACAGCAAGAGTACGTTGACATATACCGGCGAAGCAGGGTGAAAATCAGGGATGGCCGGACCGCCCCGCCGGTGGAACCGTTCTTTAATATCAATTGCAACCGCTGGTCGCTGTACGACCCGGCGGCCACCTACTTCCTGCCGGTCCTCGATCTTACGCTGATGTACATCAACGCGTTGCTGGAGATGTTCAACGAGCACAACGGCCTCTATCCGCTGGATGAACGCGCGGGTTTTCGACCCGCCGGCGTCAAACAGTTTGCCCGGAGCCGCGGGGGACATCTCGTCGACGACCCCGCAGAAGAGCATGTCATCACCATTCAGCAGCTGGAGACGCTGGTCACGGAGTTCGTCACCGCCGAGTCCGGTATGATCATCCAGAACCTCGGGCTGATGACCCAGGCGATGGGGCTGGGGGGCTTTGCCCACTGGGCGGCGCATTACTACGGGTGGTTCAAAGTGCTGGGATTTCGCATGACGGAGATGAGGGCCTCGCGCTACCTGGGGATGGGCTGGCTGTACCGCCTACTTGCCCGGCTGCTGAATCGCGATCACCCCGTGCCCCTGGTGCAGGGCCTGGATGCCCCGGACGGCACCCCCCTGCTGGAACCGCTCTGCCCGCCCAACTGCGACTCCATGGAGGATGCCGTGCATGCCGTGGTCGACATGAAGTGGGGAGACCGGGGAATCTTCCGGGAGGGCGCTTCACACGGTGCGTGGCGGGAGCCTTCGTCGATCAGTGACGCCGCCCCGGCCCCCGGTGAAGCCACGATTGAGGCTACGGTTGCCTACTGCAGTTACCTGTACGAGCGGTACGGGCGCTTCCCCGCCTATCAACCGCCGCTTCGCACCCTGCTCGGATTCCAGGTCAACCACGTGGATACGGAGTTCTATGACAAATTCTACCGCCCGGAGGCCCTTACCGATCTGCAGCGGGAGCATATGAAAAACTGGCACCAGTAATATCCGGGTGTCACTGCCCCCGATATAAACCACCTGTGACTTATTATCTCCCAGGTAATTATTTGGTACCGGTGCTCATACCTGCGAAGAAGGCATCCGGTTCATGCCATTTTTGGCGGATCGTACGGGGGTACCAACGAAGAGTGAGGAACCAAGCTATTATAAGGCCTGTTCATTTTTTCGGTGAGGAAAAAACGAACCTGCAACACTCACCATAAAATCCCAGATGTTCCCGTTTTATGCTCCTTGCAAGCGAGGTGATTTTCAACATTGTTCGCTTCTTAGCAGGAAGGTGCAGGGATTTTCTGGACTTGGGGCTGCTCGAGATTGCCGGGCGTCATCCCTCCGGCCTATGGATTTCTGAGCCGCCCGGGCAAACGCAGCGATGGCGTGAAGAAAGAAACCCTGCAATGGATACTGGGAAAGTCCAAGCGAGTGGAAAACCTCTATTGGCAAGGGGGGGCTATCAATGGAAATATCTGGGTTTCTTTTAGCCACAGCGAAGTACAGCCAGGCGAAGAAATCCCAGACGGTGATTTTTTTGGTTCGTTTTTGTTCACACAAAAAGGAACACCACTGCAATGGATAATTGCTAATATTTTTTGAGGAAGCCGTAATTAAAACTGATGATCTCCCAGGTAATTATCTGGTACCGGTGCTCATACCTGCGAAGAGCCCCCTGCAGGGAAGCGGGCATCCGGTTCATGTCATATTTTGGCGGATCGTACCAGGGGTTCCAGCGAAGAGCGAGGAACCAAGCTATTAACGTGAACTCGGGTTAGGAGATGTAATAAATAGATACGAGAAGGTGTTTTTTACCCGCCTTTGAAATTTTTGTTGACTCAAGTGCCCGTAGCTGGAGCGTTAAAGAAACCATTTGTTGTTTGAAATCCGCGCCTCCCGGCGGATCGAGTTAACTGGTTTTAGCGCAGGCGGAGGGAACGCGACAAACATTTCACCAGCCGGCGATTCATATGGTTCGTTTTTTCCTCGGTGAAAAAATGAACACGACAAAAAGGATATCTAAAGACCTTATAGGCAGTATAAACATTATTTTTTAACCCGAGCTGACGTTATTAGTTTGTGTTGACCATGCTGGAATAATCTGGACTGTTCTTACAGGACCAGAGTTCCCTTCTCTTCATCCCGCACCGGAGATCCGGGACGAGCTATCCGTTTCTAACTCCCGCGCCTCCCCTCTTCCCGGTTAATGCAAGAGTACCTCAGAAACGGGTACAAACAACTATCAATCCCCAATACCCCCGTACTACCTCAACTGTGACTTCTATCGCCTTCAAAAACATTCGAGACTAAATAGGCCCTAAGTCATTGTTTTTTAAATATTTATTGTTATTGATAAATATTTGTATTACCTATACCTGACCATCCTCCCGTCACAGCCTGGGGATCACCCATCCCCTTACAATGGGGTTCCATATCCCCATACAATCAGTAATCAAAAGTTACGGAGGATGTACTATGAGCCTGTCTTATCATTTTACCAAGAGAATATTTCACGCTTTCGGATTCATCATAATCGCGGTACTTCTTGTTTCCGGTCTTACTCCGGAGCAGGTTCAGGCCCAGGATGATGAGGAACCACTTTACCTGGTATTCGAATTCATGAAAGTGGATAATGAACAGGAGTCCGCCTACGCTGAAACCGAGCAGATGTGGCGCAGCATCCATCAGGAGAGAGTCAAAAGTGGAGAAATTATTGGATGGGATCTGTGGTCACTGCAGCCGGGTGGTGAAATGCAGGGATACCAGTATCTGACTGTGACCCTGTTTGATGATCCCGCAAAGATGTTTGGCGATCCGCAAATGGGAGATCATGCCCGCGCGGCCTATCCGGATTTGAGTGACGAGGAAATCAGTAATAAATTCAGCGGTACGGCGGCCTCCCGCGATCTTGCTGAACGCTTTTACCTGGAACAGATAGCAAGCACCGAGGGAGACTTCCAAATGAATGTAGGGACCGTTGCCTCAATCGATTTTATGAAAGTGAAGATGGATAACTACCCGGCGTATGAACAGTCAGAAATGGAGATTTTCAAGCCCTTCCACCAACAGATGATCGACAATAGTGAAAAAGGCTCCTGGGGATTATTGCGTATCATGAACCCGATCGGCAGTGACACCTACGCATCGCATATAACGGTAAATATGTATGAAAACTGGCAACAGGTATTTTCAGGCCAAAATAGTGATAGTGAGCCCGAATCCTCTTTTTCAGAGGACATGATGGTCCAGAAAGGCCTGGAGACCCGGGATATGAAGTGGGTATATATGGCCACCCTGCGCGATATGGTCAGATAATTTCGCCTTCTTCTTTCAACCGGATAACCGTTAAAATGAGATGCTCATGCCGTGCTACCACAATAACTCATGATCATATGGGATCAGGGATTCCAGATTGGTATTTCGTTTCAGAACTATGGCACGAGCTATGAATGTTCCCTTCTTCTCCATCTCGTATGGGACCGGAGGTCTTGGACGAGATAGGGGAGATACTAATCTCCCCTTTTCCAACTCAATCTCGTGCCGGGTTTCACGTTGTCAGGGCTGAGGAAACGCACTATCCTTGTACGGCCATTTGTCGAAAGGTAATCAACAGTTTCCCGGGCCGTAAAGGATTTGAATAACCTTACCTTTTCAGCATGTTCAGGTCCACAAGCAATAAAATGGATGTGATTCTCCATGATCACATAGCCATATAGTACAATGCTTCTGCGCTTTTGCATGAACACCAACGCATCCAATATAATCTGAGCACTGCCCGGAATGGAAAAAAGCGGATAGTCTTTTACTACTGACGACGCGTTTCGTGGTTGGATTAGATGGCAACAAACCAGGCAATGTCCTCTGCGTCATCCCGGACCCCGATCCGGGATCTCGCGGTGGTAGTGAGCGTTGAGCTGTTGCGAGCCGAACTCAACGGCAGCAGCCTTGCGAGATCCTGAAACACATTCAGGATGACAAACAGGCTATTTTTCATCCGCTAAACGCGTTACTGACGATGTTATAAGGTACGGGTAAACGTTATCATATACCTTGAACCCGCCTTGTGCCATAGGTAATTTGGGTTGGTGCTTTAACCATACCTGACAGAGCTGCGAGAGAGAAAAGCCTTACAAAATAGTTGTCCAGGGATCCCGGCTCACCATCCCGCACCGGTGGTACGTGACGAGATAAGACCCCCATCTGACGCTCCGCGTCTCACCGGCCGGGTCTTGATTATTGCGATGAAGTAGTCCACTAAATTCGATGCAGTGGACTACTCCGTGACATGCAGTGGGCCACTCGGCCGCACGGAGAAGCCTACTGCGAAGCTCCGAGTAGTCTGCTACGACCGAATGGAGTAGTACAATAAAAAACCTCCCCGCCCTATCATGGCAAGGAGGCCAACAAAAGTTGCACCGTCATACTAAGCGACTACTAAGACCGACTCCAACGCACCGGTCCGTATGTCTTTGTGTCCCCGCGGCCTGGCCCGCACCTCCAGCTCGTACTCGCCGCTGGCCAGCCCTTCCGGCACCATGAAGATGAGGTTGGCCGGCATGTTGCGCATGATGGTCTCCACCTTGGTCTCCGTGCCGTCGCCGGCGATAAAGAAGATGCCCTGGTCATCGTCCCCGGTATCCACCTTCAGGTGGCTGCCGCTGATCTCGGCGGCATTGCCCGGGGTGACCGTCTCATTGAGGGTGTCGGATCCGAAATCCTTGAACTGCTCCAGCACCGGTTGGGTACGGTCGGCCGCGACCTTCTCCACGGAAAGGGTTTCGGCGATTTCCGCGATGCGCGGACCCGGATTTACGTTCAGCCGCACGTAGTGGCGGCCGCGCTCAAACCTGTCGGTCGGGTCCTCGAATACGCCCGATATCGAGGCGCTGGTGCGGAACAGCGGGGTGTTGATGCGGTCGCCCTCCTCCAGGAAGGACGCCACCACCGCCTGGTACTCCTCGATGACGGAGAGGATATCGGCCCGGGTAACGGTGGAACCGCGTTCCACCATCCGGTCGATGATGTCGTCGATGGTGCGCGCGGGCTGATCCTGCACGATGGCCATGTGATCATTGGGATCGTCGGTCAAATGATTCGGAACCAAAGAATATTTAATACTCATGATGACTGTCAGTTTTATCGTTAACAGTTGTACTCTGAGATGTGGTAAATGAATAGCTTTAGCGTAAGCTATATCTACTCCTATAGATCCGGTTGGAGGGGAATCCTTACAAATTTTTTTCCTCCCGGATTTTCGCCAACGCCGGTCGGTAATTCGCGTTTTATTTTCAGATACTGACTTTTTGGAGAATTTAGACTATAATTCCAGGATACGGGGTTTAGAACTACATCAAGCTGTATGGATATAGACAAACAAGTACGGTTGGCTGCATTCAATTGGCTGAATAACCAGACAGATAAGTATGGTGATGTTTTAAATCGTGACTTGCTTGCCCAAGGATTTCAATTTAAGGGTACCCGCATACCCTTGGTTTCACCACAAGGTATTTTTAAACCGCGCCAGCTTGACCTTCCACTTACTATTACGACCTCTCCCGAGGGCCCCTATCAAGACAGTTTTGATAAAGAAGATTTCCTGCTGTACAAGTATAGAGGCACCGATCCCAAGCACCGGGACAACGTGGGGCTTCGAAAATGCATGCAGAAAGAAATTCCATTAATCTATTTCCATGGCGTTATACCGGGTAAATACCTTGCTGTTTGGCCTGTGTATATTATCGGGGATGATCCAGACTCGCTGACGTTCAGAGTTGCGGCTGATAACCAGTATGATGTTGACCAGGAAGTAAGCCACGTAGGAGAAAGTGATAAATATCGCCGGGCCTATGTTACGGCCTCCGTAAAGCAGCGACTGCACCAGCGCGGCTTCGGGAACGGGTGATTGCCGCCTACCAGTCGCAATGTGCTTTTTGCCACTTAAAGCACGCCGAACTCTTGGACGCCGCACATATTATTCCCGATAAGGAGGAAGAAGGAATACCCTCCGTAAATAATGGATTAGCCTTGTGCAAAATCCACCATGCCGCTTTTGACAAGCATATCCTTGGCGTTACGCCCGATTACGAAATCAAGGTAAAAGATGAGGTTTTGAGGGAAGAGGATGGGCCTATGCTACTGCATGGAATCCAAGAGCTGCAGGATAAGAAGTTGATTTTACCTAGATCGAAGAAGGCTTGGCCTAACCAGGAGTTTTTGGAGTGGCGGTATGAAATGTTTAGGGAAGTTGGCTGATTATTCGCTGTTTGAACTAAGATCTTAAGTTTGAAAGAGAGCTACAAAAAAATTCAATAATCATTGACATGTATTTATCAAGACTAAGACTTTGGAATTTCCGGAAATATAGTACCCAAGGTGGGGAATCTATTAAAAATGATAATCCAGGCCTAACAGTCGATTTTAAAGATGGCCTAAATGTTCTTATTGGTGAGAATGATTCTGGTAAATCTACAATTATTGATGCCATCAAGCATGTCTTACTAACTCAAAGCCATGAGTACTTACGGTTTGATGAAAAAGATTTCTATTCAAATGGAGAAGATTGTGCTGAGAAACTAAAAATTGAGTGCACATTCAAAGGCTTTGAAGATACGGATGCAGCTAGTTTCTTAGAATGGATTGGCTTTGATGATAATATTAATTTTTTCTGGGCATCTTAGTCATTATACTTTTCGAATAGCGTTAATAATACAAATTGACATCGATAGAATCCCCTCACAGCCCCACCATTTCATCCCCTCTTTAATATTGTCATTCAGCCCGCCCAGGTATACTATTCGACCCATCCTTTGTGTCTAACAATTTGGAGAGACCGCTGTATGTCAATTTCGAACGCAATTAGCACTAAATACCATTACAAACTTCGAACTGTAATTTATGTGATTATAGGATTAACTATGATCTATAAATTAACATGTCCACAATCATTTTTTGTTATGTAAATCATAGTTCTATTTTTTTATAAATTATGATGGAGTATTAAAGATTATTTGTGTATTTATGCGATTGACCGGGATACGCTTCGCAACATTGAAATTATCATAGCAGGATATTTTGCCATCTGTGAATTCTACGTAGCAAGAAAACGTCTTAACCATCAAGGGACCAATGAATGGTAACAATTATAAATTCTCATCATTAACGGGATCGATCATCGGGTGTGCGATGGAGGTCCACAATACGCCTGGCAACGGGTTCCGGGAAGTGATCTATCAGCGTACACTGGAGATCGAGTTCCGTAATAAGCGTATACCATACCATCGGGAACTGACTATGCCGGTAAACTACAAGGGCAGCCAGATCGGCAACCGGCGAGTCGACTTCCTGGAAAAGACGTTGTTATGCCGGAGATTAGGGCCTGAGTACGCTGTGTTGCTGGCCGAAATGGAACCGGCCAAGGCGTTGCTAGTGCGGTACAGCCACGCTACATAAACGAGCAACAACACAGGATGGGGCCATTTCGGGCGTAACCCGAAGGGACGGGGAGTACGGGGAGGGATGTACAGTCCGTCGTACCTGATCAGACAGATAATAATAAAGCCCGACATGGCGGCCGGGCTTTATAATATTGGAGTGTTTGCCTGTTATTTGGCATTAACGTAACCGATATCCTTGGTTTGGCTGCTGTGCCAGGCTACGCGCTGGCAAGGGCATCCAGGTAATGCTTGGCGACGCGTCGGTACGCACCGTCCAGCTCGTAGGCACTTTCGATCGCCTGGCGAGCCTCATCAAGCTGATTCAGCTGAAAATAGGAATTCCCGAGATACCAGTATCCCTTTTCCCGGGTCAACACGTCAACTTGCCGCGTGTCAACAACCTGCTGAAAACTTTCTATAGCTTCCTGGTAACGACCGTTGTTATAATAGATCGATCCGAGATTCAGGTGAAGTTCGGCAAGCCATTCGGAGTTATTGGTGCTTTGCACCTCGGCTTCCAGCACGTCGATGGCTTCGGAAGTCTGCCCCCGGTTGGCGAGTGAAAGGGCCGTTTTCAGGACCTGGCTGTGTGAATCTTCGCCCACAACGCCGCTGCCGGAGCGATAGTAATCGAGTTCAATGCTGGCGATCGGTTCTACCGGGTCGGGGTTAACATCGGGAATGTTGATCACCGCAAGCACCGCTACAAGCAGCGCAATAACGGCTGCAGCAGCATATGCCCAAGCGCGCCTGAACCCGAGACCGAATATGGTCGTTTGCTCACGTTGTGACTCGATTACCGCCTTGGTGTTTGCCACCGTCTTGAGATAATCAAGCTGGTTTTCGTCCTGAATTAGTTCTGCCCACAGTTCATCGATCTCTTCGGTAGAAAGCTGACCGTTGACGTACCGATCAATTTTCTCTTCAAGATCTTTATTTAAATGACTCTCAATCATCTGATTCCATATTAAGGTTTACCTTGAGCTCTTAAAAAAAATAAAAATCTTTATGCAAGATATTTATTTATTAAAGATATTTAATAGGGTGTTAGAAAAATCAGAAACTATAATGCACTCTTTAATTGATTTTAGGATCTAATTTTTTGGATCCTGCCTAGATCGCCTTTTCTTCATTTTCTATAGTACAAGAACAGCTCTTCCCCTAATTGTTACAAAAAAATCTCATATTTTTTGCCATGTATCCAAAGCCTGAAGCAGCCGGCCTGCCGATCAACGGCTTGCCCTGTTCCCGGGGCAGCTGCGCACGAAACATAGCGGTAATTCCCCGGCTTTTCAGCGTAAGTATCGATCATCCGATCCCGTCATAGCAACAGGTCCCGGCTTTACCTGCAGTAAACAATCCGGCAGCGGAGCGTAACCCGCAGCCGTACCCGGCCCCGGGACCTTTTTCAGTGCAGGGTCTGCTGTGCGATGCGTCCGCACTTCCCGCGGGAAACCGGCCGGGACAGATTTACAAATTCCCCTCAAATTTCAAAATATGATTAAATAGCGGTAAATAGTTGTTAACGACTGTTACCGTTGCCCAAATTTTTATTTATTTAGATTGAATATAACCCTCAAGAATTCGCGTGTGATGGAAAAAATCGGTTTTCGGTTCATCGCTGTGTCGATAATTGCGGTTGTTGCAGCCGTAAGCTGTTCGGAAACCGAGAATGCCCATATCTCCGGCCGGCTGGACTATGTCGGCTCATCCGAAATTTACCTGGAAAAACAGCCCCTCCATTACAAATATGCACCCAAAAAGCGGTTCCCCATCGATGCTGCATCCGACGGACGGTTCAGCGAACGCATTCCTGTAGACTCCCTGCAAGTCATCTTTCTCGTGATCGATGATATCCGGTATCCCGTAGTGGCGAAACCGGGGGGAGAGCTGCAGCTCACCGTAAAGCGTGCACATTTCCCGGATTCTGTCGAAGTCTCCGGTTATGAAGACGCATGGGAAGAGTTATACAGCGAATACCTCGCGGAAGATGAAAAAATCATGAGCTCTGTTGAACAGCAGCTGCCCGCCTTCCGGGAAGGGGAACAAACCGATGTGCTGGAACTGTATAAAAACCGCATCTGGGTGGCCAAAAGACATCTCGGGGACACACCCCTTGAGATCTACTACCACAAGGCGATCGGGGAGTATCTCGTAAAACGCCTGGAGTGGATCAGGTACCATCGGAACCGGCCGGATGTAGATCCCGAACAGGAACGGCAGGCGGTTATTGCCAAAGCCAAAAAACTCAATTTTTTCTCATTCCAGGTGCTCAAAAACCAGCGGGCCGGCATTCGTGATTTCACCAACGCCTACGCCAATACCTTCGGGGTGGAACAGCGGCTGGAAAAGGAGTACGGGCAGGAGCTGACGCAATATGACATCAAGCGACTGGGGTATGAAACGATGGACTCGGCACGGACCTCCGTCCTGGATCATATCGAGGGCCGCCGGGCCCGTGCGTATGCCCGAATGCACCTGGTCGCGGAACGAATCGGGGAGATGTCTCCCGAGACCGCGGAAGAGAGCTATTCCGATTACCTGCAGGAGTACCGCGATTTTCCCAAATACACCAATTTTCTAAAGCAGTTTTACCGCGAGGTTAAAAGCGTTTCACCCGGGCAGCCGGCGGTCGATTTCGCGCTTCCGAATCCACAGGGTGAGATCGTGGAGATGGACGACCTGGAAGGAAAATATGTACTGCTCGATTTCTGGGCCGCCTGGTGCATACCCTGCCTCGATGAATTCCCGCACATGAGAGATCTCTACAAAAAATATTCCCGGGATGATTTTGAAATTGCCGCTATTTCAATCGAGGAGGACAGCCTCACCTGGCGCCGGGCCATCAACCGATTTCAAAACCCCTGGATTCAGCTTTACGGGGGGGATGGATTTGATCAAACGACGTTCAAATCGTACCGGGGCGGCGGCATCCCGTTTTACATTCTTGTCAACCGAAAAGGCAATATCGAACGCTATAATGATATTCGTCCATCGTTCAACCTGGAGCAGGTGCTGGACAGCCTTATTGCCCCTGAATAACCCCATGCAACATGCCGGTAAACTGTTAGCTTACACCCTTACAACCGTAATTCGTTTATCACCTATGCGCCCAGCTGCACACATCATTATCGCTCTTGTCCTGGTATCGATCTTCACGGGATGCGCCCCGACTGAAACCGGTCCGACGCTGGAACAGAAAATCGGTCAGATGCTGATGGTCGGGTTCCGCGGAACCGAACTGGATGAAAAGAACCCGATTGTGGCCGATATCCGGGAACGCAACATCGGGGGTGTTATACTGTTCGATTATGATGTTCCCAGCAGCAGCCCCGTACGAAATATCGAGTCGGCCGAACAGGTAGCGGCGCTTGTGCAGCAGCTCCAGGCACATGCATCCACGCCTCTGCTGGTGGGCATCGACCAGGAGGGCGGGCAGGTGGTGCGGCTGAAACAGAAATTTGGATTCCCCAAAACCGTATCGGCCCAATATCTCGGGGAGCTCAACAACCCGGACAGCACCCGGTATTACGCCGAACAGCAAACCCGCATTCTTTCGGAACTGGGCGCAAATGTTAATTTCGCCCCGGTAGTAGACCTGAACACAAATCCTCAAAACCCGGTCATAGGGCAACTGGAGCGTAGTTTCTCGGCCGATCCCGCCACGGTTGTGCGCCATGCCCGCATTGTGGTGGAAGAGCATATCAATTCGGGAGTGGTCCCGGTGCTGAAGCACTTTCCCGGCCACGGTAGTGCCTGGAACGACTCTCACAAGGGTATTGCCGACGTCACAGGAACCTGGGACCCGGCAGAGTTGAAACCGTACAACCAACTTATTGCCACCGATTCCATTCCGGCCGTCATGACCGCCCATGTATTTAATGCCAACCTCGACTCCACCTATCCCGCCACGCTCTCCAAACCCGTACTCTCGGGGATCTTGCGCGACAGCCTGCAATTTGACGGCCTCATTTTTTCGGACGATATGCAGATGGACGCCATCCGGGCGGAATACGGGCTCGAAACAGCACTGAAACAGGGCATTAACGCGGGAATCGATCTGCTTGTTTTTGCCAATAACTCGGTGTTTGAACCGGATATTGCCCGGCGGGCCGTACGCCTGATCACGGAGATGGTTGAAAACGGCGAGATTGACAGCAACCAAATTGAACGCTCATACCGCCGTATAATGCGGTACAAACAGCAGCTCAGGCAGTAATCCCGAACTCATTAATGTAATCTTCTGAATGAGCAGCCACTCACCCCCATACAGTTATCGCTGGTATATCGACCGGTTTGCAGCTGCCCGGGACCGGGCCGTCGATTTCGGTCAGCCCATCGACCAGGAGCTGTTCCTGCTGCGCCCATCGGAGCACCAGTGGAGTATTGCCGAGTGCTTCAGCCACCTGGTAACATTCGGGGACCGGTACCTGCAGACGATGCAACAGGGCACAGAAGCCGTGAAATCACGGGCACAACCGGTTGATGAGGATCTGCCCTTCCCGCCCCGGCTGCTCTGGAAAGGAGTGATCAACCTGTTTGCCCCACCCTACCGGCTCAAAATGAAAACGGTGGAACCGTTCAGCCCGAACCATAAGGTATCACTCAAAAAAGCCTCCGTACTGGATCGGTTCGTCGAGCTCCAGGAACAGTTCATCGCAATGCTGGAAGATACCCGGACTGAGGGGATCCACATGGATCAGGTAAAGGTTTCGAACCCGATCCTCAGCTTTATCAAGATGACACTTTCAGAATGTTTTGCCGTAATAGAAGTGCACCAGCGGCGGCACCTGTGGCAGGCTGAACAGGTTTACGACAAGCTCAGTTAAACCGGCTCCTGCTCTCCACCAGTTCCTCGCGCTCGGAGTGGCGAACCGCATAGCGATATCCCGGCTGTATGGCGTATCCGCCGTAAGCTCCCTGTTTGTTCAGCGCAAGGAACCCGACCTGGCCCTCCATGCTGCCGCCGTTGTTCCGGACGATGCGTTCCACGGCGCTGCGACAGGCTTCTTCGGGCGGTGCCCCCTGTCGCATAAGCTCTACCACCAGGTGGCTGCCCGTCACGCGGATCACCTCTTCTCCCACGCCGGTGGCGGTGGCCGCGCCGATCTCCCGGTCCACAAACAGGCCGGCCCCGATAAGCGGGGAATCGCCGACCCGCCCATGCATCTTCATACCGATACCGCTCGTGGTGCAGGCCCCGGAAAGATTGCCCTCCGAATCAAGCGCAAGGATACCGATGGTATCGTGATTCAGGTATTTTTCCCATCCGGTGACCGGGTATTCGGGATTTTTCTTCCAGTTCTCCCACACCTGCCGGGCTTCTTCCGTGAGCAGGTTCTCCTTTTGGAAACCCTGTTCCAGGGCAAATTGCCGGGCTCCCTCCCCAACCATCATTACGTGGGGTGAGTCCTCGAGTACGGCCCGGGCCACCGAAACGGCATGCTTGATATCCTGCAGGAATGCCACCGACCCGCACCGGGAGTCCTGGTTCATCACGCAGGCATCCAGCGTCACCTTTCCCGTCCGGTCGGGATAGCCGCCATAGCCTACGGAATGATCATCCGGATCCGCCTCGGGCACCCGGGCACCGGCCTCCACGGCATCCAGCGCGCTTCCGCCCTCGGAGAGCACCTTCCATGCCGCCTGGTTTGCCTTCCGATTGTCCCACGTTGAAACTACAACAGGTCCTCCGCTTGATGATCTCCGATCATTAATACCCAGCGATTTGCCGGATGGCAACAGCGCACCCAGCAGCGATGTTTTTAAAAAGTTCTTCCGGTCCATGTTGTCTGGTCTCCCATCCCTGTATGTTACCTGTTATCCTTCCTGTATTTGTCATAGGGGAACAGAAAAAGCCCGTACGGCTCCTGTCCTTCCTTGTCTGCCGACTGGTGGTGGCGCTGGTGGGCCCGGCGTATCAACCGCATGAGCCTGCTGTCACTGTTAAACGGCATAAACCGTTTGTGGGCAAACAGGTCGTGAATGACAAAATAGAGGAGGCCGTAGATCGCAATGCCCACGCCAAGGGCAAAGGCCGCCGAATCGAGCGGACTTCCTGAGCCCCATACCATCAGGCCCACCGAAACAGCAGCGAAAAAAAGAGAAAACAGGTCGTTCATTTCAAACCGGCCGTGGGTGGGCGTGTGGTGCGACTCATGTATTTCCCAGAGCACGCCATGGAACAGGTATCGATGCAGCAGGTACGAAACGATCTCCATTCCACAGAAACCAAGCGTTATGTAGCCGCCGAAGGAAAGCAAATCTCCCATTAATCCACCTTGTTGATGCTTGTTAACAATCGGGCTTCTGTATTAACTGAAATTCTGTTCTTTTTTGCAAAACTACTGGATTTAATTCCCCGTAAAGATTGTTCCTTGGACAGGTGACACTGAGAACTCCGGCGTTTAGCGGACCTATGACCCATAAACAGCGATGCCATGAAACAGTTCGACCCAGAAAAATTTGAGATCCGCTTCCAAATAGCGAATGCTGCTGTTGAACAGTACGAGAAACAGGGCATGGATTTCACGCTGAAACAGGTGGCCGCGGCCGCAGATCTGGAAGTGGCTGATATCTTCGAATATTTCCCCAACAAGCGCGAGATTCTCACCTTCTACTACGAGGCGCTCATAGTCCGATACCGTCTGATGCTTGAGGAAATTGAAGGTTTCGGGGAGTACCTGCTGGCTGAAAAACTGTCGAATTTCGCCTACACGATGTTCGATATGCTGGAGGAGCATGAACAGTTTGTGTCAGATACGTTTCGTACGCTGATCGTCTGTTCCTATGCCAAAACGGGATTTGAAACACGGGTGCGGGACCTTTTTCAGGAGTTTTTTACCTCCGACGAGCGCATTTCCGTCAGCAGCTCACTGCTTGTCAACGACATATTCTACAAGCTGCTGTATGAAAAATTTACCCTGCTTGTACGTTTTTGGATACGAGACGATAGCGAAGGCCGCGAAGTGAGTATGGAACTCACCGACAGGTATACCGCGTTTCTCCAGGAGATCATGTATAACGCCGTCGCGGACAAAGGCCTGGAACTGGCGCGACTGCTTTTCTCCGACAACATACTGGGCAAACCTTTTGAATCGATCCGGAATATGTTCCCCGAAATTGAAATACGAGAGTAATGAGCGACGATTTTCCCTCTTCCAAATATGAGCGCGGCAAAATATTTGCCAAAACCGGCCTGAAGCTGGGCACCAACTATGCCAAACGCCACCTGAAGAAGGCGGCCGGTAAAAAAGAGAGCCGCGAGGAGAGCAGCCGGTTCCATACCGACAACGCCCGCCAGGTGTTCAACGAGTTCAGCAAGCTACGCGGAACGGCCCTGAAAATTGCCCAATCCCTCAGCATGGACCAGGGATTGCTACCCGAGGAGTTTACCGAGGTAATGGGAGAGGCCCAGTACAGCGTGCCCCCGATCAACAAGGCCCTGGCCCGGTCTATCATCAAGAAGGAGCTTGGAGCCTACCCGGAACAGCTGTTTGCAGCATTTGATACCGAAGCCCTGGCGGCCGCCTCGATCGGGCAGGTGCACAAGGCCCGGCTGAACGACGGGCGCAAGGTGGCGGTGAAGATACAGTATCCGAACGTCAGGGAGACGATCGAATCGGACCTGGGGATGGCCAAAATCCTGGTCAGGCGTTTCGTGAAGAAGGGAGCGGATATCGACGACTATTTCGAGGAGGTAAAATCCACCCTGATGGAGGAAACCGACTATATCCACGAGGGAGAACAGCTGGAGGCGTTTCACGGCCGTTTTAACGACCGGCAGATTGTGACCCCCGAGCTGATCAAAGAGCTCTCCACCCGCAAGGTCCTGACCATGACCTTTATCGAGGGAAAGCATCTGAAGGAGTACCTGCAGACCGATCCCCCCCAGGAGGAGCGCGACCATTTCGGGCAGCTGCTGTGGGACTTTTTCCACGACCAGGTGGTACAGCGCGACACCGTGCACGCCGACACGCATCCCGGCAATTTCCTGTTTTCTGAGGACGGTCGGCTGGGCGTTATCGACTTCGGGTGCGTAAAGAAATTTCCCCTCGATTTTTCCCACAAGTACCTGCAGCTTCTGCCGATCCACATGGAGGATGACATCGAAAAAATCCGGGAACTCTTCTACGACCTGGACATCATCAGGAAAGACAACGACGATCCGGAAAAAGAGGAGCAGTTTTTCCGGTTTTGCATGAACTACGGCCGGGCCTTTGCCGAACCCTACAAAACGGATCACTTCGATTTTGGAGATCCGGGATTCCGGCGCAAAATTAACAGCTTCGCCAAGGAGCCTCCCATCATGAACGAACCGCGCGGATCCAAACACTTTATCTACAGTACCCGGGTCCACCTGGGACTGTACAACCTGCTGATGAAGCTCGAAGCCCGGGTCGATACACGCCGCAGCAAAGAGAAAGCGCTGGCCGTTCTTCAGGAACTGGAACAGGAAGAGACCGTCTGACCTGCTGAATTTGGGCGAAAATCGGGGGTTTATGTCAGATTTTGCCTGTTCTCTGCGCTTCGCGTCCAATTCCCTGATGAGAAAAGCGGCTACAAAGTCATTTAGTTGCACACATATGCATGAAATTTTCGCTAATTACGACTTCATTCCTCAACAGTCACATTCGCTCCTTTCCGATAGCAGCATGGCCCCCTTTTGAGGGAGACCTCATCTAACCCGAATTCGATTTACCGAGAAATCCGGGATGGCTTGTTCTTGCTGTGAGTACAGGAGGTGAGATTTCTCGACTACGTCCCGACGAAATAACATGACGGGACTCCGCTCGAAATGACGCCCCTGTTGATCTACAGTCCCCTGCTTGTCATCGAGGATGTCATATCGACCGGCATGCCGCGCTCTTCGGGATGGCGTGTAGCTTACCAGCGAGGCTGTCATCGACAAAACCAAACGCGATCAATCTATGGGGAACGCACGGTAATCTATGGTGCCACAGGGAAACCAGGGCCTCGGGAAGATTTCCGCCGTCTGGATTTGCAAGCCGTACGGCTTAGCCTTCCCTCCCCGGGTCTGACGGCAGCAGTACCCTGAATTCCGCCCCGCCGCCCGGGGCATCGCCCACCCTGATATCTCCCCCGTGTTTTTGCACTATTTCGCTGGATATGGCCAGCCCGAGGCCGAGGCCGAATTTCTGGTTCTTGTTTTTGGTCGTGAAGTTGGGCTCGAAAATGTTCTCTTTAATATCGTCCGGCACCCCCGGTCCGCTGTCCCGGAAGCGAACCACTACGCATCCTTCCTCGGTATAAGTTGCCACCGACAGCGTTCCGGGACTCTCCATCGCATCACAGGCATTGATGATAATGTTGGTCCAAACCTGGTTTAGCTCTTCCGGGTTCCCCCATAATTTCGGGGACCTCCTGCAAATTCAGTTCCACGTCATGGTACTTCAGCCGGTTACTGAGCATCTGCAGGGTATTGCGGATGCCCTCTCACATTGCTCAGAGCTGCCGTAGTCCTGCCGACTGTAGTTTTTGAGACTTTTCACGAGGTTCCCGATCCGCCGGCCGGCAAGTTGAACATTTTGTAGCAGCTTGCCGGTCTCGTAGTACTCCAGCAGCGATTCAATTTCCCGATCTGAATTCATTTCCCGCAGCCGGTCCGAGAGATGTTCCGGGAGCTGTGCCAGCTTGCGCAGTGCGGAACGGGGGACGGCCGGGTAATGCTCCCGGAGGTCGCTCATCCGCCTGCGAATGTTGACGGTATCCGCCGGCCTGCTTTGCAGCCCCGCACGAAACAGCGTGGTTATCATGTCGGATCCCGCAGTTGAGGAATCAATAATTTCCCGAAGCTGATCGGCCAGCGACTCGGCAGAACGAACCAGCGAAGATACCGGGTTGTTGATCTCATGGGCAAAACCCGCCACCAGTTGACCGAGTGTGGCCTTCTCCTTGTGGATCAACAAGTTCTGGGTGTTTTCCAGATCTTCGTATGCCCTCTTCAGCTCGTTGCGTTCCTTCAGAAGCTGCCAGTTAAGCCACTCCATTTTCACCTGAAGCGCGGTATTTTGCTGGTATCGGTCCACCAGGTTGGCGATCATAAGCTGCTGCATCGGGTAACTCAAATGGTGGCGGCGGTGCAGGTATTCGTCAAAATCATCCTGCCTGATCCGCACAGCCCGGCTGTTTCTGACGACATGGGCCGTCGTCATCGACTGGTTCCCGGTGGTAAAGGCGATAAGTCCCATAAAAGTACCGGGTTTCAGCCGATCCGTAACAATCGAGACCCGCTCGTCGTCAATAACATCCTGTTTGATCAGTTCGACTTCCCCCTCCAGCAACAGGTAAAGGTTCTCAAGGTAATCACCCTCCCTGAAGATGGTCTGATCTCCCTCCAGTTCAACAATCTGCAGCGAGTGATCCCTGCGCTCATCCACCAGCTCTTCGATCATCCGGATAATGGAGGCGCGATCATGCAGCCATTTATAGCCGTATTCAAAACTCATGGTTATTTCACGTTTTGCAGTCGCGATGAACGTGCTTGTTCTTTGTTAACTGCCCGCAGCCAAGTTGCAGGATTTCTTTAAATACCTCCCCGTAAATCCCACTTGTGTATACCGGAGGGGGTTGGAAAGTCAGGACAACAGTGTTTTAAAAGACTCCTGTATCAATGTCATCATTATTTTCACAACATTTTATGCGAGCAGATCATGGTTAATTATCACTGATATTTCCCTTGCGGCGCATGGCCTCTGACAATCGCTCGCTGTCC
>JAWVZC010000021.1:0-21787 GCA_033722415.1 Balneolaceae bacterium
AGAAGACAGTGTTACGATCGTATAAATACCGGCCGATATTTCGATGAGGTAGCTCAGTGTGATTCCGAGCACAATACCGATAATGCCGCCGGTAATGCTGATGGCGAGGGCTTCGGTTAAAAACTGGAGTTGGATGTCCCGTTTGTGGGCACCGACCGCCCGTCGTACCCCGATCTCCCGGTACCGTTCCACCACCGACGCCAGCATGATATTCATAATGCCGATGCCGCCCACAATCAGCGATATGGAGGCGATGGAAGAGAGTACGATATTGAAGATTTCCTGCGTGCGGCGTTCCTGCTGCAGCAGGAGTTCGGGGACAATAACTTCGAAATCGACCACCGAGTTGTGGCGGCGCTGAAGCATCCGCCGTATGATATCGGCGATCGGCACGCTGTAGCTGTTATCACTGACCTGAACGATCAGTTTGTCGATCTGGTGATAATTTGTGGAAGACGGGGATGCCTGGGGCGATTCCTCCTCGTTGTTGTTATCGTTGCGGTTTCGTTCGGCTGCAGCTTGCTGTATCTCCTGTTCGGTAACAAGGGATCGGTTTTTATATCGCAGCAGGGCGGAAGTCACGGGAATGTAAATATCCAGGTTGTAATTGCGGATTCCGAGGTTTTCGATATTTTCGGTACTCAGTTCCCGCTCTTGCAGTACTCCTACCACCGTTAGCCAGACGTTCCCGGCTTTAATCTTTTTCCCGATCGGGTTTTCGCCGGCGAAAAAACGGGTTGCCACATCCGAACCGATAATGCAGACGGGATCGGTGGATTCCATGTGGACCTGCGAAAACCCGGTTCCGCTCTCCATGGTAAAATTGTTGATGGTGAAATAGAACTCATTGACCCCGACAAGTTTTCCGGAACGCATACGTCCGTTGCGGATAAATGAAGTTTCATAAATTATTTCGGGACTGGCGTAGGTAATTTGAGGAATGTTCAGCTGGATACTCTCCATATCCTCAAGGGTCAGGCCGGGTGAAAATCTCTCCTGCTCCCGGCGTAGCGCGGTCTCATCGGAAAGATCGCCTTCCAGCTGCTGTACCACCGGCTCGATGATCACGTTGTTGGTACCGAGCAGTTTCAGCTGGCTCAGAACTTCTTCCTGGGCCCCGCGGCCCACGGCAAGCATAGCGATAACCGATGCCACACCAAAAATGATACCCAGGGAGGTCAGGAAAGAACGCATTTTGTTTTGCCGAATCGCATCCAGTGCGATATCGAGATTGTACAGTATGATTTGAAGCAATGGTGGGTTACCTGGTCTGGTTCTGAGTATTATTGCGAATCGGATGCCGGGGTGGTACCTGCAATTTCTTCCTGGCGGTATTTCCTGATAATCTCCTCAGGCAGGTAATTTTTCTGTATCCCCGAGGTATCTTCGGGCATCGAGAGATAGAGCTGATCCCCGAGGGTAACGCCCTCCTCGATGATGACATCATTTTCGTTCATAAGTCCAAGTATCACCTGCTGCATCACCGGCTCCAGCCCAACGCGCTTGAATACGAAGTTCACCGAATCCTGGCCGTGTATGGTTTCGAGCGGTACAAAAATCGCGTTGTCCCGGGAATCCACATGAATGGTATTGCTGGTTGTCATGGCCGGGCGCAGTGTGGTATCAGATTCGTTCACCTCTATTTTGACCTGGAACACTTTGGAGTCGGTATTGGGACGCTGCTCCCCGATATTGGCGACATCGGTTACGAAACCCGAGAGCTCTTTTTCCGGCATGGCGTCCAGGCCGATATCGACGGTCTGCCCGCGGCGTATTTTCTGGATGTCAACCTCATTGACATAGGTGATTGAGTTCATAATGCTGAAATCGGGCAGTTCGGCGACCACGGGATCCCAGGCACTGATCGATCCCCCCTCGGTGAGTTTGGAGCCGTCATAATTTCGCTTGTAGATGACCATCCCGTTTTCCGGGGCGGTTACCGTAAACTTTTTCATTAGCTCCTGGATGCGCTGTACCTCTCCCTGTTTCTGCTTGAGATTGGCCTCGATCTGCCGCAGTGTGGCTTCTTCCTGCTTTACCTGGGTTTTATAGTTTTTTCGGGCCTGTTGCAGTTCCCGTTTGGCACGTTCAAAGTCGATCTGAACCTGCCGCTGGACGGCGGGTGATTCATACTGAGACTGTTCAACGGCAATTTCGGCCTCTTCAAGCGCGTACTCCAGGTTAATAAGGTTATCCCGGGCCTGTGACAAGGTAAGTGCACTGTCAAGTCGGGCCTTTTCGAACTCGGATTCCACCTCCTGAAGCTCCAGCCGGGCATCCTGCAGGCGGGAAGTGAGTTCTGAACGATCCAGCTCAGCAACAAAATCACCTTTCTCTACGATGGTTCCCTCCGGGACTAACCGTTCAATCGCCACCCGGTAGATACGGAACTCCCGTATGCGTTCCGGTCCGCGGATACTGGTTGAATTTTTTGCCCGCAGTTCACCGGACGTCGTTACAGTAACTTCAAAATAACCCTGTTGCGGCGAGGCATAAATGACGGCCGAATCATTAGATTCGGAACCCAAGGCGAGCCAGGTAATCAAGAGTATGAATAATGCTGCACTGGTATAGATGAACGTCTTGTTTTTCAGTAGTTTCATTATTCCCGGGTCATAAGGATGAATATGGTTTATTGCTATTTATGCTAATTCAATCTATGTACAGATTTTGATTGAATTTTGAAGTGCACGAACCTGAATCTCTCGAATAGTTTTTTCGACTAACGCTACTATTTTAATAATAGTATCCGTAAAAGCATAAAAAGATCAGAAAAGAGGTGCTTTTCGGCGGACCAAACCGGGCGGGGATATTCCAATATTACCGTACAGTGAATGTACGGCCTGCTGGGTTTAATCTGTCAACAGAAGTCAGTTCGCCCAGGGAGATCTTGTTGATATATAAATTGACGGTAAGAGATCCGGTCTAAAAATCACGGCTAGCGATATTTGCTATTCCGGACAAAAAAAGAGATGCATTAATCATTGATGCGGTTATCAATCACCCCGGTTTCGAGGTCGTATTTGGTAGCGTATTCCGCTTCGTCGATAACAGTTTTCGGTTCATTGTTTTCATCCACAACTACAACGCGGGGTTTATGTTGTTGCGCCTCTTCGGGCGTCATCTCCGCGTAGGCAATTACGATTATGCGGTCGCCGACCTGGGTCAGGCGCGCCGCTGCCCCGTTGAGGCAGCAGGTGCGGGAACCGGCTTCACCCGGAATGGTATATGTTTCCAGGCGGTTGCCGTTGGTGATATTCAGAACCTGCACTTTTTCATACGGAAGAATGCCCGCCATCTCCAGAAGTTCCCGGTCAATCGTGATACTGCCCTCGTAATGAAGGTTCGACTCGGTGACCTTCATCTGGTGCAGTTTCGATTTGAACATCGTCAGTTTCATAATCGCAGATCCTTGCTAGTATTCTAAAATCAGGTTATCGATCAATCGTGTTTGCCCAAGATAAACGGCGCCGGCGATGATGTATTTCTTCCCGGGCTCCAGCTTTTCGACCGGGGCCATGACATCAAAGGAAAACACGTTAAAATAATCAATTTCAAACCCTTTTGCTTCAAGTTCATCTTTTTGATGTTCCAGCAGCAGCCCGGGCCGGTTGACCCCACTGCTTATCTGTTTGCTGACATATCGCAGGGCGCGGTACAGGGCCGGTGCCTGTAATCGTTGTTCGTCGTCCAGGTAGGCGTTTCGGCTGCTGAGGGCCAGCCCGTCATTGGCTCGCTGTACGGGACCCATAACCATCTCGATATCGTGATTCATCTCCTTCACCATGCGCTCCAGGATACGGTACTGCTGTATATCTTTCTGTCCGAAGACCGCGATATCGGGTTCGATGATATTAAAAAACTTGTTGACCACCAGCATGATGCCTTCATAGAACCCGGGGCGCGAAGCCCCGTCCATATGATCCCTAAGGGTATCCACCTCAATTCGGATATACTGCCGATCCGAATACATCGTGTTATCATCCGGGGTGAAAACGAGATCGACTCCCTCATCGCTGCAGTATGCAAGGTCTTTTTCAAGCTGCCGGGGATATTCGTCAAAATCTTCATCCGGTCCAAACTGTTCCGGGTTCACGTAAATGGAGACCACGACGGCATCCGCTTTTTGGCGGGCCAGTCGGATCAGTGACAGATGCCCTTCATGCAACGCCCCCATCGTGGGGACGAAGCCAACGGTTTTCCCTTTCTGTTTCAAAGAGCCGACCTGTTCTTGAATGCCTTCGATCGTGTCAACGTGTTTCATATATGTCAAAAAAACAGGGGTTTATGCCTGGCAATAAACCCCTGGGTTAATTCACAATTTACAGTTATGGAATGTCAGACCGCCCTGTCGATATCGAAATTTTCGAGCAGTTCGGTAACGCGGCTCAGGAACGCCCCGCCGTGAGCCCCGTCGATGATGCGGTGATCATAACTCATGGAGAGGTACATCATGTGGCGAATGGCAATAACGTCGCCGCCGTCGGTTTCCATGACCACCGGTCGCTTTTCAATAACACCGGTACCCACAATGGCCACCTGCGGCTGGTTGATGATGGGGGTGCCCATCAGGTTGCCGACACTCCCGTAGTTGGTAAGCGTAATGGTTCCGCCGACCAGGTCATCAGGGTTCAGGTTCTTGGTTCGGGCTTTTCGGGCCAGCTCGTTTACCTCTTTGGCCAGCCCCACCAGGTTTTTGTCCTGTGCCTGCTTGATGACCGGTACGATGAGCCCGCCTTTACCGCCCTGTCCGAGGGCAACGGCGATACCGAAATTGATATCCCGCTTGAGCTTGATCTCTTCGTTTTCAAGATCTACGGAACTGTTGATCAGCGGGAATTCACGTATGGCCTGGATGATCGCTTCCAGGAACAGCGGAGTAAAGGTAAGTTTGACGCCCGTCCGCTTTTCAAACTCCTGTTTGTTGGCCTCGCGCCAGCGTACCAGGTTGGTGACATCGGCTTCGGCAAAGGTGGTTACATGTGCCGAAGTCTGCTTCGATCGCACCATGTGTTCGGCAATGGTCTTGCGCATGCGATCCATCTTCAGGACCTCCACGTTTTGAGACGGTCGCTGTACATTCAGCTCGCCGGCCGTAATGGCCTGCTGGCCGCCGGTGGTCTTCGGTTTCGTCAGACCCGGTTTGGCAGTTTCTTCGTCCGTAGCGGGAGCGGCGGTTTTGCCGGCCTTGCGATCCTCAAGGTAGTTCATGATATCTTCTTTGGAAACCCGTCCGCCCTGGCCGGAACCCTCAATCTGCTCCAGTTCCTCCTGGGTGATTCCCTCTTCTTTCGCGATAGAACGTACCAGCGGTGAGTAGAAGCGGCCGTCACTGCCGATTCGCTGCGGTTCCGTGCCCTCCGTTACGCTGCCTTTGCCGTTGGTGCTGGTGACAGGTTCTGCGGGAGAGGATTCTTCGGCCGTGGCTGCCTCTTCGGCTGCCGGTGATGGCGATTCGGCAGGTTGCTGTTGACCGGCTGCCGCCTCCCCGGTTGCAATGATCGCAATGGGCTGTCCCACTTCCACGGTATCGCCTTCCTCGGCCAGGATTTCAACCAGGGTACCGGCATGTGGGGAGGGGATCTCGGTATCCACCTTGTCAGTGGCGATCTCGAGCAGCGGTTCATCGACTTCCACGGTGTCGCCGACATTTTTACTCCATTCGATTACCGTGCCTTCCATGACCGATTCGCCCATCTGGGGCATGGTTACTTCCAGGCGTTCCCCCTCTTTCCCGGATTCATCATCGGCTGTGGCGGCGGGAGCTGCTTCCTGCCGATCTTCCTCCGTGTCGGTTTCCTCCTCGGGTTCGCTTACCGCTTCCGTCTCTTCCTCCGGCTGATCTTCCGTTTCCGTCTGGCCGTTTTCGCTCACGGGCTCCGCCGCTTCCTTGTCGGTCTCGATAATGGCAATTACCTGTCCCACTTCAATCGTATCGCCCTCTTCGGCAAGGATTTCCACAATGATCCCGGACTGCGGCGAGGGGATCTCCGTATCGACTTTATCGGTGGCTATTTCCAGGAGAGTCTCATCTTCTTCAATTTCATCACCTACGTTTTTGGCCCATTCAATGACGGTGCCTTCCATTACCGATTCGCCCATCTGGGGCATCTCAACTTCTACTCTGGCCATGCTGCTTTCGGATTAAGTGGATTAAATTTATGCACTAAAATATCTTCAAAATTGTGCAGAAAATCAGCAGTCAAAGATGGCAATTAATGGAATGAGTTCAAAATAGATGTAGGGAAGATGAGTAACGATTTGTAGACAAATTGCCGGCTCGGCCGATGATTGACAAAGGGTGTACAGAGAGGGGATGGAGTACAACATTGATAGCAGATGCCCTGGCTGCAGAGCTCTATTTGACGATTCCGATTCAGCTGGCGTTCAGCGGATGTTTAATCGCGGGAATTTTGCGTGACATACAGGTCGAGTTGCCATCCCAGTTCCAGCTCTTTCCGCCGGTAGGGAACGGAATGGTTCAACCGGAGGAGTCGATGTTTTTTCCCGCACTCCTGTTTCGGTGGGGCATTGCGTTGGTAAATAACTCTGCCTCGTGACCCGATGAGGCTGCCTTTTGAGGATCAACCCGAAAAGCAGGTATTCCGTCAAATGAAACGTAACGGCAGGGCATTTCAGGTTCCCAGTGCCCGTTCCAGGTCCTCCAGGAGATCATCCGGGTGCTCCAGTCCCACGCTGATGCGGATCAGGTTTTGCGGGGTGTTTGACTCATCACCCTCGCTGCTGCGCCGGTGCTCCCACGTACTCTCCACACCGCCCAGGCTGGTGGCCCGCATTATGACCCTTGACCGGCCTACCACATCAATTGCCTCACTTCTGCTGCCGTCATACAGGAAGGATACCATCCCGCCGAAGCCGCTCATCTGGTTTCGGGCGATCGTGTGGCCGGGATCGCTCTCCAGGCCCGGGTAGAATACCTTTTGAACCTTCGGGTGATCCCGTAGAAACCGGGCTATTTTTCCGGCGTGTTCGTTATGGCCCCGCATGCGATAGGGCAGGGTGCGGATGCTGCGGGCCAGCAGCCAGCAGTCGCGGGGGGAGGGGACGGCACCCACCGAGATCTGGATATCGCGAATGCGTTCGAAAACCCCCTCTTCTTTTTGGGCGACCACGGCCCCGCCAAGTATATCGCTGTGTCCGCCCAGGTATTTCGTGGTGGAGTGAAGCGACAGATCGGCATCCAGGGACAGCGGAAGCTGGTTGACCGGCGACGGCCAGGTATTATCGACACACACCATCAGGTCATGCTGTCTGGCCAGGTGTACAGCACCCCGGATGTCGGTAATGCGCAACATCGGGTTCGAAGGGGTTTCCAGCCAGAGCAGGCGTGTATTTTCCCGGACGGCCGCCCCGACATTGGCGAGATCGGTCATATCCACGTAGTCGACCTCGAGTCCCCAGGGGTTCATTACTTTTTTCATCAGCAGGAAATTTCCGTGATAGACATCCTCCGGCATAATTATGTGGTCGCCGGGTGAAAGTGCCTGGAATACTGCAGATGCCGCCGCCACCCCGGAGGAGAACGTGGCACAGGCGGCTCCCTCTTCAAGGTCGGCAATCAGGGCTTCCACCTGTGCCCGGTTCGGGTTCTGAAGGCGCGTGTATTTCAGGTCCCCCTGTTTGGGTCCCTTGGGATCATGTTCAAATACCGTACTGGGACTCATAGGAGGTACCACGGCACTGGATTCCTTCAGGATATTGAGCCCGGAATGGATCGCTATTGTTTCGAGACGCATATCGTAATTTGAAAATTGATGGGATACATTTTGCTAAAATATAATGGGAAACGAATGTACAAATTTATAGATACAGGATGAAAGCTAAGCTGGCAACTATAAGTAGTTCAACACATTTAGCCCGGATCTCTCACAAGTTTTTTTGATATATTCCTGTACCTTTCTGTATGACAATAACTTATTCCATTTTTGGTGTAACATTATCAATACAGGCTGTAAAAGACTGCGAAATTTACCCTTCAGCTACGTTGCAGGACAAATCGCCTGCTCAACATGCCAACCTGCGTCTGCGCGGTCATTTGACCTTCGCCTTGCTGAAAGACAAATTTCTTGGTGAGAAATCCGGGTTAGCGGCTAAAACGCAGCCTTAGTGTCTTCCTGAACCACTGTACTGAACTTTTTACAGGATTTCTGTTCAGGATCTCGCAAAAGTTCGCAGTCGCATATTTAGGCTGACAACAGAACAGCGATTCCCCATCTCGTGGAATCCCGGATCGGGGATGGGATAAGGCAGAGGTTGTTTGGGTCATGTTGGGTTGTTTGTCTGCCCGATAAACGAGTTAGATTATTTCACATACATCATTTTTTTAACCTGGTTATAGGTATCAGTGCGAATTTGGTAAAAGTAGATTCCACTGGCTCGATCACCGGAAGGATTCCATGTTACATTATGAGGGCCGGCACGGACCTCTCCCTCGAATACAGTTTCGATGTATCTCCCAAGCACATCATAGATGTTAATTTCGACATCAGTTTGTTCCGGCACTTCGAATGGTATAGTTGTTTGTGGATTAAATGGATTGGGATAGTTTTCGTGAAGTACAGCCTGGTTGGGCAAAGAGTTGATACTGTCGGTTCCATCAGCTTTAAAGGTGAAACTTCGTTTTGTTTTATTTCCGTTTTGGTCCGCAGCAATAATTTGTACCTCTTTCACGGGGTGTGCTTGTTCCTCAGCATCACTCAACTGGTAAAATATTCTTTCCTTTCGGGGTTGGTAGGTGTAACTGAGCGTGTCCTTATTTAGTATCATATGAGTGTTGGAAAAATCCAGTCCTATTCCATATTTGTTGTCTTTAACTTTTGCATAGATTACGTTCGCACCGTCGTTTTCAGACTCGTCCAGATAATCGGCTTCATATATGCGAGGTGGATCCTGATCATTTTCACGTTGAATTTCAATGCCCAGTGCATACGTACCCATGGCGGTAACCTCTTCCGATAAAGCTCCATTATTCAGTTCGCCGCCTACCCGTATCCAGCCGTTTATCTGTAAATTGTACCTGTACAGTTTAACCCGGTCACGGTCCTCGGATGTAAAATCATTTTCCGATAAATAGCTATCCTTAAGCTCCATCTCAAGGGTTATCGGTGTATCTAATTGTTCGACTGTTTCTGTAGAACCATCCGGCTGAAAGTTTACCTGCATAGCATCACTAATTACGATAAGAGTTGAATTTGCCTCCAGCAGTTGACCGCTTTGCTTTGATGTGGAATAAAATACGTTGGGACTGGAATACATACTCTTAATTTCCGGTTTTTCAAACGCTCTTTGTCGAATACGTTTTGAATCAGGGGAATAAATAGAGATAAAAATGTCTCCGGCCCGGCTTGCTATGCCACTTATAGCCCCAACCGATTCTGATGCGGTATTTGCTGCTTCAAACAAGAAATCTTCACCTCTGGAAATAGCTTCTTCCAAACTGTTTACCAAATTATTCCATGCTTGATCTAGCAGTGGCAAAGTCCCTGACAACAACTCATTCAACAGTTCTGAAAGATTGGCATCGGCCATACCAGGAGAATATTCAGTGGATTGAATCAAATAGTTGTTTCCACCATTGTAAATTTCCACATAGTTTTTGGGGTACTGAATTTCATCATACATCTGAAGATTGAAACCGAGATCAATACTGCCACCCGCTACAAAGCCAACACCAATTGAAGCATCAAAATCATAGTTAAATCCTTTACCCCTTTTTTCATTATTTACAAGTTTCAACGGCCTGTCGTTATCAATACTCTCCGTTAATTTATTAAAGGTGGTTTGCAGCCCTTCACCTATCGAATTGCCTAATGGCACCGAATTATTTTCAGGTTGTATGATTCCCCCGAAAACAGAGTTGAATTCCAGCAGCTTATCCGAATAGTTACCTGGAATTTCAAGAGCTGACGAGATAAATGTTTGACGGTTGTTAATTCCAAAATATTCAAGGTTTCCACCCCCCGTTAGTGAAAATTCAAGATGCTGTAAATTTCCTGACCTGTCCATATATCGAGCCATTGCCAGCTCACTACCGGTTCCCGTTGATATTAGGGATCCGCCCGCAATATCATTCTCACTGTTTTCATGAAATTGTACATTCCATGAGAGGCTCGATAGGTCAATATTATTTGCAAAAGTAAACTTTGTGGAACTGGCCGTCGATTCATTTGCCCCTGAATATGATTTGAGATCAGAAAAGGTGAATTTTTTAAAGTTCTCATTCTGATTCACAGGATAGCTATAATGATATGCGTTTAATACAAAGCTGTTTGTTGCCTCAATAGCACTTACCTCCAAGGGCCCGATTGTGTAGGAAGGGCCCGCAGTTACAGAGCCTTCTAATCCTAATCCCCAGAATTCAGATACCATTGCGGGTTCAAAATATTGGTCAATTTCCCCAAGGTTATTAATAGTGTTTGCAGTAGCCGTTATTATTGTGCCAATTACAGGTGACAATGTTGCTCCAGAGAGGGAGAGGGTCTCCAGGAAAAAACCGGTCTGTGCCATTTTTTTTGTATCATCAGCAACATTTGAAATGCCATCAAAACTTAATTTTTGACCCGACATAAGCTTGAAGATTAATTCACCTTCCACGCCAATATCAACATCTCCGACTCCAGGTTTAACCGAGGGTATCTCCAGAGATGTTGCCAAACCGGCATCCATTTTTCTGGAAAGAGCGAGATTATTATACTCATTTAGTTCAATGCCCAGGCCAACTCCGCCAGATCCACTAATAGAGGCCGTTGCCGCGGATGCCGTAGCACCAGCTCCGATACATCCTATACAGGCTGAAATCCCTGCACTTCTCTCAGAAAATATATTCCAGGTCCTCGTGTATGGTTGATCTGCCGGAATTGCTTTAAATGATTTCTCAATACCCCCCAGAGAATACGTGGTATCCCCAATATTAAATCTGTTTGCAATTCTAAACTCTTTGGCGGAGTTACCCTCCAGTAGCGAATGTGGAACCGCAACCTGAATCAGGTTTTCTCCGATAACCCGTCCCCTGGTTTCATGTCTGGTCGTTTCATTTTGGTCCACCAGGGCTAATGTGAATTCATCATTGTGAAAAAGTGAAGTCTCGCTGCTTGAAACACGATAATATGTATAGGCTTTACCATTCTCCGGAACTTCCAGGATGCTCGATTGGGGTCCGTTTTCAGGGTAAGAAAGCGAGATATTGACCAATACACCAGTGATTACACTTATCGGGGTATCTGATGTTCCGACGGTACTGCTTATACCAAGGTCATCGGTAGCTTCTATATAATATTCCAACCCATCCGTTGTTAAGAATTCAGCTGGAATTTTCAGGGTGAATTCTGATTGGTTGCCCACATCATCAACAGTGGTTGACATAAAATTGAGGCGCCCGCTGCGACGATAATATAGAGTCACACTGTCTAGTCTATTGGTGGCATCAGAAGCCGTAAACATGACATTCAAGGGCTGTCCGGGTGCTGCATTACCAATCGGAGTATGATCAATTGCAGGAGGTTCGTTGGGTAGAATTGCTATGTTATAGGGATTAGATCGCGGATTAGTACTGGGATTGGAAGATGTTGTGCTGCCATCGGTAGCCGTGATGTAGTAATCGATACCAGGTTCGGCGACATCCTCGGCAGGTATTTGCGCCGTATATAAATTATCTTCCCCTTTGCTCATGGAAATAGACTGGTAGCTGTTTTCCGGATTTGAGCTTCGTTTATAGTAGAGGGTAGCAGCCTCAAGGGTGGGTGCAATGTCATCTTGAATGTTTGCCTCTATGGTGAGAGGTGTACCCTGCGCCCGACCTTGGTCACTTAGCTTTTTGGTGTTCTCTGTGATTTTAATTTCGGGTGCGGCACCGGGAATATAGGTCTCCTCATCCTGCACTGTTTTTCCTTCATAAGTCACTTCAATACGTACCGTTCTTTTTGTTCCATCTCGATTCGTATTGCCGGAACGGTAACTCACCACATATGAGCTGGCCACTTCAGCAGCTATGAAATCCAGGATGTCGCTGAAAGAGGAGTAAATATTAAAAATTTCACCTCCCGTCGCATCTGTGAGTGGCTGAAATTCACTTGCCAGATACGATGTTGTCAGAGAGAAAAGCGTTACATCCCCTTCCACTAATTGGGTGCGCGCTTCGTTTTGGGTTGCGCCCCCCTGATCGGGAGTTTCATCAGTTATTATTATAAAAATACGCTGGGCACCTGGACGGAAATTAAAATTACTTATTGCTTCCGTCATGGTATAATAGCCGGGTTCATCACTTCCATACACCACATTTCTTGCCCAAACATCATTTTTAAAATAGTTGGCATCGGATGTGAGGCTACCTCCATCCTCAATAATCGGGTTTCCCCCTTCCTCGGAAGCCCCATACCGTGCAAGTCCCAGTGCAAAGTCCACATTCGAGGCTGCGAGCCGGTCTACAAAATCAAAGACATTGTTTTCAACTGCGGATTGCTCTTCATCCATGCTCCCGCTATTATCCATCAGAAAAACAATATCTGCTCGCCGAACACCGCCACCCTGTTCAGGGGGAGTCACGTTAAACAGATCCGTCTGCAAGAGATCATTTTCAAAAACAGCAAAGTTGTTCTGGGTAAGGTCAGATATACCCGTACCGGCCGTATCCACCTGTGCATTCATGTAGATATTGGGAAAATTTTGACTGTTCAGGCTCGTAATAGTGACCTGCACATTTTCAGTTTTCTGCTTGTAAATTTGCAGGTTGTCAATATACCATCCGCGATAACTATTGGTACTGTCGGATGTCAGACGAAACCGGAGCTGAATAGTATTTGCTTCGCAACGGGAAAGATTAATCTTGGTAGAATGCCAGCTGCTCTGCCCGTTCCGGGAATGTATCTTGTTCCAGGTTGCACCACCGTCTTCGGATAGTTCGATGTATCCAAAGTCATACCCACTCTCTATCTGATACCACTCCCGCAACTCCAATATTAGTTTTTCGTCACTGCCAACCGATGGAAGAGAAATATCTGTAGATATAAGAGTGCTGTTGTCATTATTGTCATACGTACCATTTAAATAGGTGCCGGCTACTCTGTTTGAAGTATTGAACTGTGGGGCGGTATCCAGGCTGACATTGCCAATATTCCAACCTGGTGATAATCTCCACAAATCATTATTTATCTCAAAGTTTTCACTGAAAATAATCTCCCGGTCCATATTTTTCATTTTTTCACGTGAACCAGTGAGATTACCTGCTTCCAAAGACTCTTCGGCAGTTATCTCAATGAGTTTTCCTTTTGGAAAAGAATGTTTGTCAATTTCTTGGGAAACAGCATTTTCTACTAAAACCCAACATAAAATGATAAAGAGCCAGCCAAGTTTATTCATTGTAAGGTCTCTTGATTTAGTGATATTAAATGGTATGTATTGGAAATGCGATGATGAGATACCCTGTCCCCGCCTTTGGCATACGCAAAACTGATTCTATCTTGAATTGTATATTAAAAAAAATTGTTCGTGGCAGTTCTGTCAATACCCCCCGGAAGTAGTAGAAGTGGGAAGCCTGGCATAGAAGACATTCTCCTAATCAAAATCGTCATCTCTCAACAATCCATCCTGATACTTATGTGAAGAACTAAAACATAAAAAAATCTTTTTACACTATTAATTAATATAAAATAAAATATGTTAACGCGATCTGGGATAGAATTATACATCAACAATCAGAAATAGCCCCTCATAGTTATCCTGCACCATTGAGCTGAACTTATTTCAGTATCTCAATCAGGATCTGCAAGAGATGAGAACCGTTGATGACAAATCGTAACAGGATCAACGCTGGTTCCCTCGCGAGATCCTGTATCGGTGTGCAGGATGGCTGTGAGGCCGTTTTTAATGCCTCAACGCCTCATGGTCATTAATTCCAGATCTTTAACTTCACGATACTAAACTTCTCACCAGTTGCTGCTTATCAAGATTTATCACGTCCTGAATTTGCACTAATAACGACAGTTCGAGATGAGCAACCTTCGGGAACGGCAGTTACGCATCGGGGGGGGGACCCGCTCTGCGGCAAAAGCTATTTAGGGACCTGCTTACCCTGGATACTCCATTGAATCGGCGTGGTTGGACGCGGTAGGTACCTATGCAGGGTGTAGGGAACAGGCATTTTTGGGGGGCAATGAAGAATTCTTATGTCAAACTTACCTAACAATTATGATATACTGGCTGTTCGGTTGAACTACTTCTGTTAGTTGCTAAAGATGAATTGTCCAAAGATTCCCGCCGGATAGTAATGCCGGAAGTCCTGAAAACTTATTCGTATTCCAAGGCTTCCTGGATATAGATAAGGCCCGATGAGGTTATTCATCGGGCCATTGAGAGGCGCTAATCTAGCAGCAGGCTGCCTCGGTATCGGAATAGGTTTCGCTTTCTCCGTAAGTATAAAAGGCTTCCCACGCCACACACTGGGGATCGGAGATCCAGCTTTTGTCCGATTTTGCGTAGCAGCAGACGGTGTCGCCCTCGTCACGAACCGCCTCGGCAGAAGCTTTACCGATATTGGTCCGGATCTCTTCAAGTTCCTCTTCGTTTTCCGCCTGGATTCCCAGGTGTTCTATGCCTTTTGGACCCGGTCGTTCAGCTATGGAAAAGTTGACGCGCGGGTCATCCAGCATCCATTTGGCGTAATCCTCTTTGCGGGTGGTGGGGTCCGTACCGAAGAGGTTGCTGTAAAAATGCACCGATTCTTCCAGGTTTTTGACTTTGAGCATTACATGTAACCGTTTCATGATATATTCCTTTGTTGTTTTAGCCCGGATCTCTCACAAGTTTTTTGATATATTCCTGTACCTTTCTGAATGACAAAAACTTATTCCATTTTTGGTGTAAAAATTATCAATACAGGCTGTAAAAGACTGCGAAAGTTGCCCTTCAGCTGCGTTGCAGGACAAATCGCCTGCTCAACATGCCAATGTACATCTGCGCGGACATTTGCCCTACGCCTTGCTGAAGGACAAATTTCTTGGTGAGAAATCCGGGTTAGGTGATTATGATTACGTGTTCACCTATGTAGTCGCAGGAATCCTGAAAAAGACGCAAAATTTTTTTGCATTTTCCGGAAGCCCCCCCCAATAGCACCCGTGAATGGTTTCATCAGCCACGGTAGTTTGTCCGCTGGGTCTGCGATCCCCATCTGGAGCCCTGGTATTGTTACAGTTGTCGGAAGATTACGTCCCGCTTGATCGAGCAATCTAAAGATTCATTCCCGCGGTTTACCCACACTGCACCATAGCAGGCATGGTACATCAATCGTCTACCAGGTGCCGGAACTTCACCCTGCGAACTGGCGGGAAATGCCGATTAGTCACATTGCCCGCAGTCGTTCTCTCTTCGCCGGAACGAAACGGCCCGCCCCTCGTTCCCGAACTCTACTTCGCAGCAGGCGGCCAGCACTTCACCCAGTTTGTCTCGTCCTCTTTGCACCCGAGATTTTGCCCCGGAGAGTGAAAGCCCCAGGTGGTCGGCGACCTCCTGCTGGGTTTTCCCCTTGACGTCGGCCATTTTGAGCGGTACCCGGTATTTCTCAGGAAGCTGATCGATCATCGGGATCAGCCAGGAGAGTACCTCTTCATGGACATCGTGATCGCCGGGATAGCTGCTGATGTTGTCATGATCAGAATCCCTGGCGGGCGACGCTTCATCCAGCGGTTGCGGGTGACGTTGCTCACGGCTGCGGTGTTTGGACCGGTAGTAATCGGCCAGGACACGCCGGGTGATGCCGAAAACCCAGGACTGCACGCGCTCTTCATGGTTCAGGTTGTCCAGTCCCTCGTGGATACGCAGGAAAATTTCCTGCAGCAGGTCTTCAGCCTCCTGGTCGGTGGCTACCTTCGAGCGCAAAAAAGCGCGAACATGATCGCCGAATTCCTGCCAAATGGTGTCGGTGTCGATGTGATTCAGCTCCACGACCGGTTTGATAACGTTGCTGTGGTTACTTCATGAGCTTCGTAAAAATACAAATATTTTCACAAATGCTGCGTGCCGGCACTTCGCCCGGGAAAAATTCAGCCCGTGCCGAAACGGTCACCTGCAGCAACGCCAAACAACCGGGGATCGACGAATCGCCTGTTGCCGGATGCAAATGGTAGTACGTTCCTGTTACCTCTGTCGTATCGCCTCGATCCGCTGCAGTACCGGCGGATGCGAGTAGTTCAGGAACACATAGAAAGGGTGGGGCGTCAGGTTCGAGAGGTTGTCTTTGGAGAGTTTCTTCAGGGCCTGCACCATTGTTTCGGGCTCCCCGGTGGTATCTGCAGCGAAACGGTCGGCCTGGAACTCATGCTTTCGCGAGATGATCTGCATAAAGATCGAGAGGATCATTTCGATGGGTGCATAGAGCATACCGAAGAAGATCAAGCCGGTATAGACCGATTGCTGTTCCATGTAAAAAGCTTCATATAATCCTTCAGCATGCAGGAAGATAGAGAGCAGCAGGAACATGACACCGGTCTGCAGTATGCTGATTACCATATTCTGGATGATATGCTTCTTCTTGTAGTGGCCGATCTCATGAGCCAGTACCGCCACCAGTTCATCGTCGGTGTGTTTTTCAATGAGCGTGTCATACAGGGCAATTCGCTTGTTTTTGCCGAAACCGGTAAAAAAAGCATTTGACTTGGAGCTCCGCTTGGAACCGTCCATCACAAAGATTCCCTGCAGCGGAAAGTTTACGCTCTCGGCCATCTCCTCAATTTTCTGGCGAAGTTCTCCATCTTCAAGCGGTTCAAAATCATTAAAGAGCGGCATGATCCAGGTGGGGGCGATAAACTGAACGAACAAGGTAAACGCGGTAACCGCGCCCCAGGCGTAGAGCCAGCCGTAGGTTTCAAAATAGGTGAAAAAGGCAAGTATACCGGCCAGCAGCGGACCTCCGAGTGCAATGCCCAGTCCCAGCCCCTTTAGCAGGTCCAGAACAAAGGTTTTGGGAGTGGTTTTGTTAAAGCCGAATTTTTCCTCGACCACAAAGGTGGAATAGATGCTGAACGGCAGTGACAGGATGCTTTTCGCCAGGATCAGCAGACCGATATAGGCGAGGCCCGTCCAGATAAGACCCAGCTCCCAGCCCCGCACAACCTGGTCGAGCCAGTTAAAACCGCCGGAAAACCAGAACACCAGGATCACGGACAGGTTAAACGCGGAGGTCACGAACCCGAACCTGGTATTGACCCTGGTGTATTCCTGTGACCGCTGGTAGGTCTCTTCATCATACACCCCTTTAAATTCATCCGGGAGCTCCGGTTTCAGGGCCTTCAGGTTGTAGTAGTCGGCCACCAGGTTCAGCAGGTAATCCACCAGCAGCGTGGCCAGTATGATCCATCCAAATATATTCATCGGCAAATCGATCCTGTTTTAAATTTCCGTCTCCAAAAGTACGGCTAATAGCGGAGCTTTTAAACAGGTCAATAATACGAACTGATAGCTCAGTATGTCGGCCCGTTTCATCCGGGATGCGGTTGTCGGGATTTGGGAGCAGCTGTACAGCCGAACTTTTACACGGGCAGAATATAGATGACAATGTTTTGGGAAGTCCTACAAATCGTTATTATGGAGGTGATAAAGACGTCCGTCCATTTCAGTATGATCAGGGAATTATTATGCCGGGCCAAAAGTTCAGCATAGTTAATTTCCCTGCGGGCAGAAAACCGAAAGTTAAACGGAGTTTATGGCTGAATTACGAAGAGAGCTGGGTTTTTGGGATGCACTGACCATCGGAGCGGGCACCATGATTGGTGCCGGAATTTTCTTGCTGGCGGGCGTCGCACTCGAACTGACGGGGCCGGCTGCTATTTTCGCGTATCTGATATCGGGTGTAATTTGCATTATTACCGCCTCCAGTGCCGCCGAACTCGCTACAGGTATGCCGACCTCGGGCGGGGATTACTTTTTTGTTTCGCGCTCACTCGGACCGGCATTTGGTGCCATTTCCGGTGTCGGAATCTGGCTGAGCCTGACGTTTGCCATCTCGTTCTACCTGTTCGGTCTCGGCGAATACCTCAGCCAGTTTCTGCCACTCACTCCGTTCTGGGGGGCATTCCTGGGCGGGGTGCTACTGGTGATGCTAAACATCATCGGGGCGAAGGAATCGGGACGGACACAGGTGATCGTGGTACTGACACTTTTTGCGATTCTCGGGGGATTCAGTTTTCTCGGCTTTTTCCATATCGATACCGCCAACCTGAACCCGTTTTTCCCGATGGGGGTGGAACCGATCTATACGACCACGGCCCTCGTATTTGTTTCATTCCTGGGGTTTGTGAAGATTGCAGCTGTGGCCGAGGAGATCAAAAATCCCTCGAAAAACCTGCCCAGGGCACTGATCGGTTCGGTGGCCCTGGTGACGGTGTTGTATGTGGTAATTTTGCTTGTGGTGGGCGGAATTTTTCCGCAGTCCACCATTCGTGACGTGCGCGACCCGCTGACGACGGCCGCCCGCCAGATGCTGGGTGGATTCGGCGGGATAGCGATCATCTTTGCCGGGCTGCTCGCCACCCTCTCGTCGGCAAACGCCAGTATTATGGCCTCCTCGCGTATCAACCTGGCGATGGCGCGCGACCGCATGGTGCCCAATTGGCTCAGCGAAATCCACAAAAAAATGCTTACTCCGTACCGGGCCATCCTGCTGACGGGGATCCTGGCCCTCGGATTCCTTTTGATAGAGAGCCTGGAGGATTTGGCAAAAATTGCGAGTGTTCTGCAGCTCTACAGCTATGCCGCTTTGAATATCGGCTGTATTATTTTGCGCGCCGCCAACCCGGACTGGTACAGGCCGAGCTATCGTACGCCCGGGAATCCATACGGACAAATCCTGGCGGCAGTCGGGTGCCTCGGTGTCATCGTCTACTCGGGAACCTTTGCCCAGGTCGCGGTGGTTTCCCTGATAATTATAAGCCTGTCCTGGTATCTGGTCTGGGGAAGGGGCAAAGTGGAGATTGACCACGCACTGCCCCAGTTCCGTGAACGATGGCAAGAGCACGGCTGGAAGCTGTTCCGTCTTCCCGCAGAAAAAGCTGAACAGGAGGAGCCTGAGGAGTGGGTTCCCACCCTGCGTCCGCTCGATACTGCAAAGCCGCGACACCTGGTAACGGCCCTGGCCAATCCCGAACATGAACCCGACCTGCTGCGGATGGCTCAGCTAATTTCCGCCGGAAAGCAGGAGGGTGGCATCGTAGAGGGTATGCACATTCTGCATGTTCCCTTCCAGACGCCGATCTCCACCATCCGGGAAAAACTGGAACAGAAACCCTCCATTCAGAAAAAGATCGACGCGATTCTAGATCGTTCGAAAGAGAGGGCCCGCACTTCGGGGAACGGGCGCCGCGAGATACTGGCCCAGACCGATTTCCGATCGGTGACCGAGGCTGCACACGATGTCTTCGGGGCCATTATCGACGAGACGGAGACCAGAAATGCCGATATGCTGCTGATGGGCTGGCAGGGCGGTTTCAGCGTGGGGCGAATTTATAACTCCCCGGTTCAGCGTATAATCAAGGATTTGAAAGCGGATGTGGGAATCCTGAAAGATCGCGGCCTCACAAAGATTGATTCCATCCTGCTGCCCTGGGGAGGCGGACTGCACGCCTGGCTTGGGCTGGAACTGGGCATCCGGATAGCCCGGGCACAAAATGCCGAATTGAAAGTACTTCGACTGGTAAGGTCCGGTACGGTGAAGGAGAGCGAACGCAAAAACCTGCTGGATGATATCCAGCCGCTGGTCGACGATTTCGATCGCCTGCAGGTGGAGGTTCGGGAATCAGAGGATATCACCAACGGCATAATGCAGGATTTTGAAACCAATGAACACGACCTGGTTATTATCGGGGCCTCCCACGAATGGAGCATTCGCAATGTGCTGGTGGGAACCATCCCGGATATTGTCGCCGACCGGGCGCCCTGTTCGGTGCTGATGGTTCGGCGGTTTGTCCCGGAACACTGGTCGATCAAGGCCTCGGAGGGACTGAAACGGATCAAGGAGAACCTCGGCCTGACGACCTCACCCGATGCCGGCTGAAATCAGCCCGGTGGCCATTGATGCCTGATTTGTCTTCTGTGATCGTAATGAATGCCTACGTATCGAACGAGAAGTTAAATTAAATTCAGGAAACCATGAACTCAGATTTTGACAACCGTCATATTGTGGTAACCGGCGGAGCCGGGAGCCTTGGTACGGCCGTCGTACAGGCACTGCTGGACTCCGGGGCCCGCTGCAGTGTACCGTGTTATGACAAAAGGGAAGCCTCTTCATTTGATCTCATCGATCGTGATGAAGTATTTACGCTCTCCCCGGTCGATTTGACCGATGAGAAGCAGTCTTCTTCGTTTTTCAATTCGGCGGTGGAAGAGCAGGGTGATTTATGGGCTTCGGTGCATATTGCCGGGGGATTTGGCATGGGGGCCATCGAAGATACCCCGCTGTCCGATTTTGAACGGCAGTGGAGGATGAATACCGTTACCTGCTACAATGCCTGCCGGACCGCTGTGGCGCTGATGCGGAGCAGTTCGCACAAGGGGGGACGTATTGTAAATATCGCCTCCCGGCCGGCACTTGAACCGCGGCAGGGGAAGGGAATGACCGCCTATACGGTTGCCAAGGCCGGTGTGGCCGCACTGACCGAATCTCTTGCCGCCGAGGTCGTGAAGGATGAGATCCTGGTGAATGCCCTCGCGCCCTCCATTATCGACACCCCCGCCAATCGCAAGGCCATGCCCGATGCCGATTACGACCAATGGCCCAAACCGGAACAGCTGGCACAGCAGATACGCTACCTTGTATCTCCCCGGAATACAGTGACACGCGGAGCCGTGATCCCGGTATACGGGAAATCCTGAAGACCGGTGCACCGCGAGAGTATTTTGCCAATCTCCTGGAGTGTTTGTCTGAGATGGCAGCTATCACCCGAAAGGCACGTTATCCCGGAACGGGTAGATCCTGGGACTGCACGAGCAGATTGCCGGTGGAGCTGGTCTGTGAACCGCCCCGTGGAGTCGATGTCCGGTTAGTCTGCAATTCTGAAATGGGTTTCTCCCGGTATAACAGTATTTGATTCCGTTAGCCATATTCCACAGATTGCAGGTCAAATTCAAATGAATATGACTCGCGCAATGTGGCAGGATATATCGGAACAGCTGCAGACAGTGTCAAAAGGGAACAGGATCAATCTCGGCATCACCGTAATTGTGCTGGTGCTGGGTATCCTTTTTGCCGGTGAATTTCCGAAGCAGGAGGGGCACTACGGGTTCTGGTCGGTGATACCCCCGCTTATCGCCATTGTGCTGGCATTCTGGACCAAGGAGGTGATCAGTGCGCTGTTTGTGGGGGTGGCACTTGGCGGGGTGATTTCAGGTGAGCTCAACATCGTGCAGGGATTCCTGATTCCCTCGATCGGTTCCGAGGATTTCGCGTTGATCCTGCTGGTGTATCTCTGGTCGCTGGGCGGACTGATCGGCATATGGACCCGGACCGGCGGGGCCGAGAAGTTTGCAGTGTGGGCCGGCAGCAAAATTGTGCGCGGGCGGCGGAGCGCCAAGTTTTTTACCTGGCTTATGGGGATCATATTCCACCAGGGCGGTACGATAAGCACGGTACTGACCGGGGCCACGGTCCGGCCGGTGGCCGACAAGCACGGGGTATCGCACGAGGAGCTCTCCTACATGGTCGATTCGACCGCTTCCCCTGCGGCTACCATCATCCCCTTCAACGTTTGGCCGATCTACGTGGGTGGGCTTGTGGCCGGCACCATCC
>JAWVZC010000022.1:0-21749 GCA_033722415.1 Balneolaceae bacterium
ATAAAAGCTGCAATCAACGGGAGGTCCCGCTGGCAAACGCGCTGGATGTGGCCCAACACCGGGTACGGCAGCCAAAATGAACCGATTATTCACTTTGGCCTGGGTGATGCAGTGGCAGTTGATTCCCTTGAAATTCAATGGCCTTCCGGAATCACTGAACATTATGAGGGGCTGCCCATGAACAAATACGTTGAAGCGACCGAGCTGAAGGGGATCCAACCCATCGAATTCCAGCAGTAATTATCCCAATGTCATGAATATGCACCGTCTCACGATTATGCTTTTTGCGCTGTATCCCGGCCCGGTATTTTCTGCTTTTTGCGGCAGTGATTCCCTTCTAACACTTACCAATGCGGATCATGCCTATCCAAACTGGTCTCCCGATGGTACACAAATTGTGTTCACATCTGACATGCTGGACGGAAATCACGAAATATATCTAATGAATGCGGACGGCAGCAACGTACTGCGCCTGACTGGTTACAGATGGGATGATTTTTCACCGGTATGGTCCCCTGACGGCAGAAGTATCGTTTTTGGATCGATCCGCCGGAATGGGAAACATGACGTATACCTGATGGATTCCGATAGTTCAAACATTCAAAATGTGACCAACAATCCCACAAGCCTGGATAATCACCCGAAATTTACACCAGACGGCACGAAGATAGTATTCAAATCGAGCCGAAATACTCCCAGGCACCGGCCTGAAGAACGCTATAATTACAAAATTTCTGAAATGAACCTGGACGGGACCGGGCTAAAACGATTAACATACTGCCCTGAAGGGTGGGACAGCTATCCATCGGTTTCCCCGGACGGTTCCAAATTACTCTGGAGGCGTATTGTTCCAATCAATCACAGCGATAGCGGAAACTCCGAAATATTTGTCGCAAACAGGGATGGTTCCAACCCGAGAAATCTCACCGGGAATCCGGGGTTCGACGGGTATCCCGCATGGTCGCCGAACGGAAAGCATATCATATTTTCGTCCACCCGGTGCCAGCACGACACCCACTTACCACCCGGCCTTTTCATTATGGATGCATCAGGCCTGCACACCAGGCGAATCACCGAATCCGCTGCCGGAGTAGCGGATATACGTCCTTGGTTCTCACCGGATGGAAGAGAAATCGTTTTCAACCGAATATACATCAAAGAAAACAGGACCGAGATTGTGAGAATGAACCTGGACGATCCAACGTATTGATTCCGAATTCACAAATCAGGAATAGTGATTCCCGAAACAGGATCACGTTGCCTCAATTTCTTTTTCAAATTGGGGCATCAGTAAACAAGCAACTAAATTTTCGAGATGCACACAACATATGCCCGGATGTAATTATATATGGTATGCGACAGCGTTACTGTTCATATTTCCCCGGTGTGTGACGGCGCAAAACGGAAGTAATGAACCGCTGGTTTTGCCGCGTATTACCTCCCCGGTAACGCTCGACGGACTCAGCCAGGAACCCGCCTGGCAGAGCATCGACCCACTGCCCGTTTCCATGCTCTACCCGACTTACCGGGGAGACATGACCGAGGAAACGGAGATCCGTGTCGCCTATGACGAGGATTATCTGTACGCCTCGATCCGCGCCTACTACGAAAACCCGGAAGATATCCGTGCCAATACCTATGTACGCGACCGATGGGGTGAGGATGATGAGTTCACGCTGATCCTGGATACGTTTTATGACCGTGAGAATGCCATGATGTTCATGGTAAATCCCACCGGAAACCGGATCGACTTCCAGCTGTTTAATGACGCCGAGACCAGCCAGGGTTCTTTCATGAATCGCGATTGGAATACCTTCTGGGAGGCGGAAGCAGTTATTACCGATGACGGCTGGTTTGCCGAACTGCGAATCCCCTTTTCAAGCCTGCAATTCAATGTCAATGACGAAGGGGACGTGATAATGGGGCTCAAAGTGTACCGGTGGATCCCCAGTAAATACGAGAATCACCAGTACCCGCCAGCCCCGCCCAGCCTGCGCAACCCGTACCTGAAACCTTCAACCGCCCGGAAAGTATTACTGACGGGTATTCAAAATGAACAGCCGCTGTATATCAGTCCCTATTCACTGGGCGGGCTGCAGCAGGAGTTCGCCCTGAATTCCCGGCAGACCGATTATCTATTCAACAGTGATCTGAACGGGGATATCGGGGGTGATATCAGGTATTCGGTAACGGACGACCTGTCCCTGGATCTCACCGTCAACACTGATTTTGCACAGGTGGAAGCGGATAACGAACAGGTAAATCTATCCCGGTTCCCGCTGTTTTTTCCCGAAAAGCGGCAGTTCTTCCAGGAACGGTCCGGCATCTTTGAATTCAACACCGGGGGGCGAACCACCCTCTTTTTCAGTCGGCGAATAGGGCTGGACGGGCAGGGAAACCCGGTACCGATTATCGGGGGGGGACGGTTGACGGGACGAGCCGGTCAGTGGGATATCGGGCTGCTGAACATGCAAACCGCCGACAGCCGCAACCTGCCGTCGGAAAATTTCGGGGTATTTCGTTTTCGCAGGGCAGCGTTCAACGACCAGTCGTTTTTTGGGGGCATATACACCCACCGGCTTGGTGCAGACGGTTCGGTTAATATCGGGTACGGTGCCGACGCCGGTCTGCAGATTACTCCACATGACTACCTCGTTGTGCGCTGGGCGCAAACGTACGACAGCAGGCAAGGCTGGGGACTCAGTTCCGGGCGACTGCGAACCCGGATTGAGCGTTCCCGGCTGCAGGGACTCGGCTACTATGTCGACGGGATCTGGTCCGGTGAACATTATACGCCCGATCTCGGTTTTATCACGGCCAGGAACTTCACCCAGGTTACCAGCGAAATTTCCCACGGCTGGCTGTTTGATCAGCAGAGTCGTCTGAGAAGCACACGCGCGCTCATATGGAACTCCACGCGGTTGCGAAACAGTGATAAAATCACCGAAATTATAAGCACCAGTACCGTTCTGCTGTATGAGTTCAAGAGTGGCAACGGCGGGGTAATATGGCAGAACATCACGACCGAGGATCTCCCCGAAGCACTCCGGTTTTCTGATGATGCATTGGTACCGGCCGGCCGATACTCCTTCTATACGCTCGGGCTCGACTTCAACACCACCCCGGGATACCTGCTTCGTGGATCTGTCAACCTGGAACTTGGCTCATTCTATGACGGCAGTAAAATAACCCTGAATGCCGGTCCTACCTGGAATACATCACCCCACCTTGAGTTGGGTGTAAACTACACGCTCAATCGGGTAAGACTGCCGGAGAGGAAACAGGAGTTCAACTCGCATGTCATTCGGCTGCGGTCACTCTTCTCGCTTAACAAGCACTTTTCCGCACAGTCATTTCTGCAGTTCAACAACACCCGGGAGCTGGTGCTGGCCAACGTCCGGCTTCGGTACAATTTTTCTGAAGGCAATGACCTGTGGCTGGTTTACAACGACCGACTGAATACAAACCGTGGTTCCTTTGAACCCGAACTGCCGGTTTCAAACGGACGGACCATACTGCTTAAATATACCCATACTTTTCAACTGTAATGTTTTCAAACTGGTATGATGCCCACAACTGACAGATAACCCCATACCAGTAGATGATCCCGGGTCCGGGAGCGGGTCCGGGATTAAATTTCTCCAACACCCTTTTATCAGCAGGTATGACGATCATTCAACTACTTACCGATTTCCTAAAAAATTCCGCGGAAGATATCGGAAAGCTGCTGCTCCGGCTTCTGTTTTCAGGTGCACTGGCCCTAAATCACGGGTACCAGACCTTTATCGGATCCCTCAGTTTCTCCGCGTCATTCCCGGATCCGCTGGGAATCGGCCCGGGATGGTCGATGCTGCTGGTCGGTTTCGCCGAATTCATCTGTGCCCTGCTGGTGGCGGCAGGATTCTATACACGAGTGGTTGTAATCCCGGTTATTTTGAACTTCAGTGTGGCTTTTTTCCTGTTTCATGCCGGTGATTCATTCGGAGAGAAGGAACTTGCCTACCTGTACTTGTGTGCCATGATTGCCATACTGCTGCTGGGTCCCGGCAGTTTCTCGATCGACGGGCTGAAAAGTAAACTGGTCGAAAGGCGGGAATACCCCCCCGGCATTTCAAGGTATCCACATTCCGGGAGAGAAAAGTGCCATAACCAGACGCCCCGAGTCTACCCCTGTCGGGATCGCCTGGATTTGGGACGGCCGAAACATCCGGTCGTATTCTTCCGGTATGGTTCCGCGTGAGGCGAATGCAGGTTATAACAGTTTACAGGTAAAAGGTAAAAAACAACAAATATCTAATTCCTGATAACCGATAACTCAATCTGCGCCGGTGATTTTGGTGGTGTTCGCTTCTTCAATCCCGACCGCCGTCGGGGTTTGTTCGTACAATAACGGACGACTCTACCACCGAAAAGAAGCCTGTGTGACTTATTGAGAATGACCTACTTATTCATCGAAAGCAGGAATTCTTCATTATCCCTGGTTCCCTTCATCTTGTCGAGGGTGAATTCCATCGCTTCATTGGCGTTCATGCGGTTCAGGTAGCGACGAAGCAGTACCACTTTCTCCCGTTCGGTCTCCGGTACGATGAGCTCCTCCCGCCGTGTACCGCTTTTGAACAGATCCATGGCCGGGTAAATGCGGCGGTCTGCAAGGTTACGTTCGAGTACAATTTCCATGTTGCCGGTGCCCTTGAACTCCTCGAAAATCAAATCATCCATGCGAGACCCGGTCTGCACCAGTGCGGTAGCCAGTATCGTCAGGCTGCCGCCGTCCTCGATATTGCGGGCCGAGCTGAAAAGCTGGCGCGGCGCCTTCAGGGCTTCAGAATCCACCCCGCCGGACATGGTACGCCCGGAACTGGGGGCACAGATGTTGTAAGCGCGGGCAAGGCGGGTAATCGAATCCATCAGAAGCAGCACATCATGCCCGCTTTCCACCAGCCGCTTCGCCTTCTCAAACACAATTTCCGAAAGCCCGATATGGTTTTCGGGACGTTCGTCAAATGTAGAAGCCACCACTTCGGCATTTTCAACGGATCGCTCCATCTCGGTAACCTCCTCGGGACGTTCGTCGATGAGCAGGATAATCACTTTGGTGTCCGGGTCATTGTGATTAACCGCATTGGCGATATTGCGGAGAATCGTCGTTTTTCCCGTTTTTGGCTGGGCCACGATCAGCCCGCGCTGCCCCTTGCCGAGCGGTGCAAAAAGATCGATAATCCGTGTGGTGTATTCATTCGGCTTGTATTCCAGCTGGTACCGCTGGTTCGGGTAGATCGGGAGCAGGTCCTCGAAATCTTCCCGGTTATCCATATCGTGCGGTATTTTGCCGTTTACACCATCCACACGCAGCAGGGCGAAATAGCGCTCTCCCACCTTGGGCGGACGGATAATACCGATAACACAATCTCCCTGCTTCAGTCGAAAGCGTTTGATCTGTGAGGGCGAAACATAAATGTCATCCGGACTTGCCTTGTAATTGTAGTTCACGGACCGCAAAAACCCGTATCCATCCGGGAGGATTTCGAGCGTTCCCTCATTAATCAGGTAGGGGCCAAGACCCGGCCGGATCTCCTCAATTCGTTCCTGCAGGGTGGGAGCATCGGATTCGGGTAAAATGTCGTGAACACTCTTTTTCTTCTTTTTCCCGCCCCCCGATTTCGATTTCTTTTTCTTGCGCTTTCGTTCCCTGCCCTGTTTCTGATCCTCATCAGTACTTTTTTTATAGGGCTGGGTGTGCTGAATCTCCTCCTTGCTATCATTCCCGGAAGAGGAATCGCTGTTGTTGCCCGGCATCGATTCTGCCTGTTTCCGGGCGGTTTCACTGATTTTGTCAATAAGTTGCTGTTTACGCAGACCGGTAACGGACTTGAGCCCCTGTTCACGGGCCAGTTTTTGCAGTTCTTTGACCGTCTTGCGATGTAGTTTGTCAATTTCTTCTTCAGTCAACCCATCGGTCTGGATATCCGACATAATGCTCTATTTGCTGTGATTGATTAAATTAAGTATGAGATGAATAAAAAATTCGTAGTAAGTGATACAATTGAGTGCTTAAGAGAGCTGGCTACACTGCCATTTGCAAATGTGTGCAATCAGAATAGAAAAGAAGCTGGTTAGTGGTCGGAATGGAGTACTTGTAACCATTTCCGCACCGTTGCATAAAAGTAAAAACTTCCAGCAAAAATTACTAATTCTGTCTCAAGTTCTTTTAATAATGGTTTTTGAAGCTTGTCATCTTCCGGAAAGGGAGCAGCTTCGGGCAACCATTTGTTGATATCCCCTATGGTGGCTGCTCGGGCCGATTCAATTGTATAATAGTAGATTTTTTTGAATTTCTGAAACGATCGCATCAATTCCGGGGTAATCTTGTCTTTCATCAGCGAAAGTACAAGCACCGCTTCATCCGGGTTTCCTCTTGATTCGACCGCCCGGATCATGCCCGATACCGCTTCGGGATTGTGGGCCCCGTCAAAGTACCACTCCAGCTCGTTCCCCAGCTTTTCAAACCGGCCCGGGAGCAGGAATATACTGCCGGTTTTCCGAAGTGCATTTCGAAATGTACCCGCCGGCAGCGGCATCTTGTCTGACAACACCATCGTCACCTGCTTTGCTACGGCTATGTTATGCACCTGTACGGGATTTATGAGATCGGTCTCAAAATATTGCTTCCCGCCATCGATCATTAACACGCACTGCCCTTCCTCCCAGCGGGGACTCAAATCTTCGGCATCAAAGTGATCAGAGTTTTTTTCCGAGGCAGCAGCTGCGATCACCTGCAGGGCTTCTTCAGGCATATTCCCGGTTACCACCGGCAGATTATGTTTTATGATTCCCGCTTTTTCGCCGGCAATTGCCTGTATCGTATTGCCCAGCAGATCCGTATGATCGAGCGAAATGTTGGTGATCACCGAAACCAGCGGGGTAATCACGTTGGTCGCATCAAGTCGGCCGCCGAGCCCGGTTTCGATAATTGCCAGGTCTACCTGTTCCCGGCCGAACCACCAGAAAGCGATCGCCGTACTGATCTCAAAGTAGCTCAACCTGTGTTCGGCAATCAGCCCGGAGTAGGTATTGACAAAATCGAGCAACTCCCGGTCGGTAATGCATCGCCCGTCAATTTGAAACCGCTCCCGGTACTCCAGCAGATGCGGGGAGCTGTAGAGCGCGGTTTTGTACCCCGCCAGGTGATAAACGGTCGCCAAAATACGGCAGGTGCTGCCTTTCCCGTTGGTACCGGCCACGTGTATGGCGGGGAAATAGTTCTCGGGATTTCCCATCGCATCACAAAACCGGAGAAACCTATCGAGGTCAAAATGAGCCGCCTGTGCTCCCATTTCCCGGAACGACGGTATCCGGTCCAGGTAGCGGTATAGTTCTTCCGAGGTATTTAATTTCATTTCTTACGCTGAGGTCGTACATTAAAACGGCTTGGAAGTTCACCACATTAGGAATGATTTACAAATCAATAATTAAGCCCCTGCTGTTCGACCTTGAAGCTGAGCGGGCCCATGACGTTACGTTGAATCTCGGCAAATACGCCTCCGATAGCGGCCTGTTAAAACTACTGGGCAAGGGCCTCTACAGCTACCGGTCTCCACGCCTCTGTCAAACGTTCTGGGGATTGCACTTCAAGAATCCGATCGGGCTGGCCGCTGGTTTTGACAAGAATGGTGAAATCACGGAAATCATCGAGGCGATCGGATTCGGTTTTACCGAGGTCGGCAGCATCACTGCCAATCCCTCTGCCGGGAACCCGCGTCCGCGTGCATTTCGCCTGGAACGTGACCAGTCGCTGATCAACCGTATGGGATTGAACAACGACGGGGCTCAAACCGTTATACGTCGGCTGGAGAAAAAAAATCCCGGCATACCGATCGGCATTAATATTGCCAAGACACACGATCCCGAGATTGTCGGCGACAAGGCGATCCGGGATTATCAGTTCAGCTTTCGGGAAGCCCACAAAGTGGCTGATTATATTACGGTGAATATCTCCTGCCCCAACACCAGCGAAGGCAAAACGTTTGAGGATCCCGCGGCGCTCGATGAACTGCTGGATGCCCTGAACATCAAGGAGGACGCCAGTGCTGTTCCCACGCTGGTAAAGTTTTCCGTGGATTTGGAGAGAGACCACCTTGAACAGCTGCTCGATATCTGTAGCGACCACCGGGTTAATGGGTATGTGGCAACCAACACATCCAGCCGGCGCGAAGGCCTCCACACCGACCCCAAACGACTAAAAAAGATCGGGCGGGGGGGATTGAGCGGCCAAGCTATTGTCCGAAAAAGTACACAGGTGATCCGGTGGATTCACGAGATCACCAACGGGCAGAAACCGATCATCGGGGCGGGGGGAATCAACTCGTTTGAAAGTGCACTGGAAAAGATCAGGGCCGGTGCCGACCTGCTGCAAATTTACACCGGCTTTATCTACGAGGGACCTGGATTGATTAAACGTATCAACAAGAAGCTTGATCATCACCTCGAGAAACAGGGCCTTGACGCCATTCACCAGCTCATCGAGGATTGAAATCTCCCCCCTCACCGGTTTGGTTCTGCGCGTTAACCCGCTTTTTTCACCAGAAAATTGGTTTGTATACAAGGCGCCGCGGAAACGAAGCTGTCACTGTTGCACACAAGGACACCGGGACCTGACAGAGAATCGCCTACACGGCATTACCGGGTACCACCTGTCGTAATCAGTTTATTCCCCTTCCGTGAAGGTGACCAGGCAACTCAATGCCGCAATATCATCACCGACGTCGAGCGGTTCAAAAACCAGGTGCTGCTCGATCGCCCGGGCAATCGCCTCCTGGACAGCCGGTTCAATAGCCGTGGATTTCAGCGTATACGATGAGAACATACCATCCGGAGCCAGGGTAAACCGGTACTCCATCCTGCCTGACAGGTCCATGGTTGCCGCTTCCCCGGAAAATACAACCGTTTTGAGAAATTCCTCCATTCCTCCCCTTACTTCAGGAGCAATGCCGAGATCTTTACAGGTCGGCAGTTCGCTGGTATCGATCTGCTGTTTAGGCGGATCTCCCCGCCGGAGCTCGTCTGAAATTTTTTTTACGTTTTCTGCCTGTAACTGATCAGAGAACGTCTCGGCATGCTCGGTCACAACGGCTCGTACACTATCCCAATATGCCCCGCTGTAGATCAGTCTCGGTCCCTGGTTCTCCGGGGGGGTCAGCGTGTCGGAACTCGCCGAATCGGGTACCGGCTGAAGTACGCCTATGCCCTCTTTTTCCCGGGCCAGCTGAATGTATTGCCGAATCGACTCGTAGTGGATGCGGGAAGCGGCCGGGGTCTCGCTGTGGGCCAGGGCCAGGCTCCGCAGCCTGTGGGCTGTCCGGGCCGTGGAGCTGTCGGCTGAGAGGATGCGATCGGCTTCGCGAGTGATCGTTGCGCCCAGGGAATCGGACCCGGCAGGTTCCGATTCATTCTCCCCCCGTGATCTTTTCAGCAGCTCTTGGGCATAGCGGGAATCGGGAAAGTCTGTCCTCAGCTGATCGGCCCAGCGTCTGGCTTCCCCCGGCTGGTCCTGTGCGTTATAGAGCTCGTAAAGCGAATAGAGGGCCTTGGGAACTAGATTGTGATCTGGATGTTCCTCAACCACCGTCCGAAAATAGCGAGCGGCACTGTCCGGGCGATTCAGCGTGAGCATAAATAGGTTGCCGAGTTCAAACCTGGCCGCCGCCATTTCTGCCCGTGTGCTCTGCCTCTCAGATTCGCTAAAGGGTATCGCATCCAGGTCAATACGGGAACGAAGCCGGTCCTCACTTTCGGTGAGTTCATCAGCCGGCAGGGCATCCTCCTTTTCGGTGGGCGCGGCCTCATCTGTGGCCCCGCTTCCCCGAATTGCTGCCACCCGGCGCCAGTTGTCCACAAGGGGCCGGTTCCCCCAGACGGCACGAAACTGTGTGCGAGCTTCCGCCAGCATTTGACTGTTTTTGTGATTCAGGAACCCATATCTACCGGAGGTGCGCCCATTCCCCGTTTCCGCCTCCTCTGAACGCACGTTTGTGAGCAAATTATCCCGTCGGTCCCGTTCCTGTTGCTCTTGCAGTTGCCGGAGCTTCTGTTGCTCGATCTTCCGGATAACCGAGTCAAGCTCGTCCGCCGGCAGTGAGCCCATCCAAAGTAAACTATCGAGCCGGTTGATCCTGGTTCTCAGCTCACTATACTGCCCGTATGCCTCGGCAAGGATTCGCGTATTGCGCTCTTCCTCCAACATCCCGGTTTCCCCTGAATTGCCTGCCAGTGAAGACGACGAGTCGTAGTACGCAGCAGCCAGCTGGAACTTGTTGAAGTGGTCTGTATATATCTGACCCAGCCGATAGTAAATATCGGCCTGTACTCTCCGGGGGAGCTGCATCGTACTGTTTCTGAGCAGCTGCCGGTAGATCCGCTCGGCCGTCTCGACTTGGCCCCGGGCCTCCTCTGTTCGTCCGATCTGGTAGTAAATTTCGGGCAGGCGCTCCACGTTTTTATCATCCCGTCTCATTTTTTCGAAGATCGCCAGGGCTTGGTCCGTGTTGCCCATTTTTCGCAGCACTTCCGCCTGTTTGTAGTTGCCCCAGTAGAGCAGTTCAAAACCCGGCCGGTTACCGGATACCTGTCCATACGCATAGGCGGCCTGTCCATATAGCTCTTCAATTTCCAGGATTTGCCCGTGCAGGAAGTGAGCACGCGCCCTCATCGGTCCGGCCGGCAAATTGGCAATCGACCGGCTCAGAAGCCCCGCGGCCTGCTCCCACTGCTCGAGCTGTACATGATGCTCGGCGAGCAGCACTCCCGCCTCAGCCCGGTACCTGGGTATCCACTTGCCGGGAAAATCCGAACGCTGCTCTTTCAGGAACACCACCCCCTGGCTATGCTGCTCGAGGTCGAGCAGTACTCGCCCCTTCCAGACAACCGCACGCTGCTTGAATTCATCACTTTCGGTGACATTGTACTGTTCTTCGAACTTCTGCAGTGCGGAGTAGTACTCCTGCCGGTAGTAGTAGGATTTGCCGATTAGCTCGATGGTTTCGTCCACCCATTTCGAATCCGGAAACTTGCGAAGAATGCGGGCTCCCTTGTCGATCGCCTGTTGAAAATCTTGATCCCCGGTACCCACCGGCGGCGGATGCACCCGGATCGGTTCGGTGACGGTAAGCTCCTCCGGCTGATCCCGTACCTGTTCCAGCCCGGACTGAAAACTTCTTTCGGCATTATAATAGGTATTGTAATAGGCACGAAAATTGGTCCAGGAATGTTTTACGGTTCCCCCGCACCCCATCATGAACAGAAGCAGCAGTATGTAAACCAATTTCTTCAACCGACGGTAACCGTTATTTAGCTGTATAGTATCCAAAAAATATAACCTAAATCTGTCACATTTTTTAGCGTGTCAATGAAAACCGATGCGTCAGTAGTACCAGTAGGTTTTATCTCAACTTGCAGGCATCGGCCCTACAATCGCAGAATGTGCGCCTATTTACCAAGAACCCGGGTACTGCAGCGATACCACATACTGCGTGGTTGGAGTTGGTAACCGGTGAACAGTTATTCGGATTCCCGATTCAGGGGCCCGAAGAGATACCAAACGTTGACGTGAACACGTGAGCCTTTACCGGCAGGCAGCTGCATAGGGAATAGATCTATCTGCCTTGAAACAGGGAAACAATTCCACCCACCGGCGTCATCCCGGGCGCCGACCCGGGATCTCGAAGGGGTAGGTAACGTTGATATTGCCGGCAAATGCGATCAACGTTCATCATCCCCGCGAGATCCTGAAATAATTCAGGATGACGGCGAGGGGGTAACTGGTTGGGTGGTTAAAAAAAGATGGCAATTAGCAATTAAAAGAAAAACATTGACCCGGAAGTACGGTACCATTCCACGGGCGGAAGCGGATCGAAAGAAATTATTCAATAGAGCTTATCTTAATCATGTTCGTGCGGCCGCGTTTAGCAATCGGCATGCCCGTGGCGATAATCACGCGATCTCCCCGTGCCACGAGCCCGTGATCCACCAGGTATTTCTCCATAACCCGCACCGTGTGATCGGTATCGGTATCGTAAATCTTGTCGATGATGACCGGTCGAACCCCCCACACCAGGGCCAGCTGCCGCCGTATTTTTTCCGTTTCGGTAAACGCCACGATAGTTACCTTGGGTCGGAATTTCGCAATTCGGCGGGCGGTATTTCCGGACTGGGTGATCGTGGCGATCGCCTTGGCCTCCACATTTTCCGACATCGAGATGCAGGAGTAGGCCAGCGACTCGATGATCTGTTTCTCCCGCCACTCCGGTTTTACATACTCGAGACTGTTATAGATGTGGGAAACCTGAGACTCCACCGATCGGCAGATCTTGTCCATCGTTTTTAGCGATTCCACCGGATAGTCGCCCGCCGCCGTTTCCCCCGAAAGCATTACCGCATCCGTACCGTCAAGTACGGCATTTGCCACATCGGAACTTTCTGCACGCGTGGCCCGCGGGTTTTTAACCATTGATTCCAGCATCTGGGTAGCGGTTATCACCGGCTTGCCCGCCCTTCGGCAACGGTCGATAATGCGTTTCTGAATCAACGGTACCCGTTCACTGGGCAGTTCAATACCCAGGTCGCCGCGGGCCACCATAATGCCGTCGGCCTCTTCGATAATCTCGTCAATCACCTTCACTGCTTCCGGTTTTTCGATCTTGGCGATAATGCTGGCCTGGCTCTCCCGGGCCCGAACACGGGAGATCACCTCCTGGATATCCCCCGCCGAGCGCACGAACGACATTGCCAGGAAATCCACATTCTGATCCACCGCAAATTCCAGATCCACGATATCTTTCTCGGTGAGCGATGCCATCGAAATATCCACATCCGGCAGGTTTACCCCTTTTCGCGACTTCAGGGTTCCCCCGACCATCACCTGTGCAACCAGGTTTTTCTCATTTTTTTTGACAACTTTCAGTTCCAGCAGGCCGTCATCCATCAGGATGGTATTGCCTTCCCGGGCATCCTGGCTGAGGGCCGAATAATCGATCGGTATTACCTCCGGCGTTCCTTCTACATCTTCGGAGGTTAAGGTGACATACTTCCCTGTTTCAATATCCTGGGCCCCGTCCTTCATCGTCCCAACCCGGATTTTTGGCCCCTGCAGGTCGGCAAGAACGGCAACACTGACATCCAGACGGTCGGAAATGTGGCGAATATGCTCCAGCGTATTTTTATGATCTTCCTGGGTCCCGTGAGAAAAGTTCAGCCGGGCAACATTCATCCCATTGCGGATTAACTGCTCGATAACCTCCGGTGAATTGGAACTGGGACCCAGTGTGCAAACAATCTTGGTTCTTCTTTCGCCTTTTAACATCAATTGGTGTTGGTTGAACTTACAGAGTAAATGCTGGTCCGTTTAAAAACGGTATAACTGCAATTGGCAACGATACATGAACCCGAGTACCGCAGACCAGTTATCCCACAATAATTGACCGATGTTATGGTAATCAGTTTGCGGAAACAAAATTACCTGATCTTTTTTTTGTTCAAAAGATTTTTTTAAGCGCTTTCAGGGCTGTTTCGGGTTTTTGGGGATTGTAATGGCAAATGCAAATTTATTTACGTGCGCGCCGGAACTGGTATCGATACCATGGAAAAGTGGGGTTCACATTGTATACCGCCCCGGTATAGCATGACCCTTCATCCCCGGTTAACCACCGCACTCTTTAACATCTAAGTGGGTTAAGAAGGAGACAATCCATGCGGTGTATCCGAACACACAGCCATGATACCGGCAAGCCCACAAGCCCCGTCCAGGTGGGGATAGCAGCTGCGGGATGTTGTCACAACGGGCAGCTGCCGAGGGTGGTATGAAGCATCAGTGAAAGAATATCAGGGGAACGCTGCTCAGGAAAATCGCCTTTAGCCTGTAGTAATTCCCCGATTGAACGCAGGATCTTAGTAGTAGTTCGGACCAGGATCGCCCGCCTGTCACCCGGCCACAGGCCCTGCGTAACCGGTGGCAGCAGGGATGCCGGCGAGATTTACCTAAGGGTAAAAAATTAGCGCTTGTATAATTTTACGTTTAGCGTTTAGTTAGTATAGTGAAGATTTTCAAAAAAAGGGACTATGACACGTTATATATACCTCGTTCTTTTCCTGCCTTTTCTGCTGATCGGCTGCGGTCAGTCAACAAATCCCGATATCGTGAGGGGCTCCACCTACCAGTACCGCGGCGGATTCCCGGAAGTGCGGCTTTCCGCCATCGGCTTGCTGAACGAAAATGACGAACCGCAAATCAGCGTTGCTGCCGATATTGTCTACGGCAGTCTTATATATAAGGAGGTGGAGGGCAAGCAGACCGCAAACCTCGCTATCGAGGTTCAGATTCTTGACCAGGCGGATACCGAAAATATTATCGATACCGAGCGCTTCAGCCTGACAATCGAACGGGATGATCCCAACATAGCCTACAGCCAGGAGGTATTTACGTTTGAAAAGCAGATTTCCGTATCACCGGGCGATTACCAGATCAACCTGACGGTGGTCGATCAAAATTCCGGCAAACACACCACACGTTCGTCGAATACCTACATCCCGGATCCGCAGGAACAGATTTCGAACCTCACGAATATCCGGATGCTCGGGAAAGAGATCGGGGAGCACAATGATGCCTGGCTTCCGGTAACCACCTATGACGTGCCCGGAAAAATCGATTCCCTGAAATTTATTTTCCAGGTAACGAACAACAAGTCCGAGAGCCCGATGACCATCGATACCGAACTTATCCGGTATGAGTCCGATACCTCGGAGGCACGACCGATGCATTACAACAACTACAGCCCCTCGAGCATCGCCTACAAGGGCATCGATTATGACGAGGAAGAGGTTATCCAGTCCAGCCGACGCGTGCTTACCCAGTCGGGGAGCGTGCTGGTGGAGTTCCTTTTTCCCCAGCAGGAGCGCGGAAACTACCGCTTCGAAGTGACTACCAGCGAACAGGAGGGCGAAAACCTCTTCAAGGCACGTGACTTCAGTGTCAAAAGCACCAACTATCCCTCGGTCAAATCTGCCGAGGAGATGGCCGCTCCGATGGTATACCTGATGGGCGACAAGGAGTATGAGCGGTTGATGGCCATCGATAACAGCGACTCGCTGAAGGCCGAAATCGACCGGTTCTGGCTGAAAAACATCGGGAACAAGTCGAAAGCGAAGAACGTGATCGAAATGTACTACTCCCGGGTGGAGGAAGCCAACAAACAGTTTTCGAACTTCAAAGAGGGATGGAAGACCGACACCGGGATGATCTACGTGCTGTTTGGACCGCCGTGGTATGTCGAAACCCACCTGGATGTGATGACCTGGTCGTATGCCTACGACCGCTCCGACCCCGAATATAACTACACATTTCAGCGTTCGAAGCTGAAATCAAAATTTTACCCGTTTGACAACTACATCCTGAGAAGAAACCAGGGATACTTTAATATCCAATATCAGCAGATACAACTCTGGCTAACCGGGCAGATTTTAACCCGGAGTATCTGATTTATATCTTCATATTTTAATCAATATCGACTATTTAATTAATTTATTTAATACATTTTGGTAAAATAAAGCAGGCATTTAGGCATAACCATCCATTTGCTAAATTTTATCGAAATGTTGTTTTATTTGTCAAAAAAAATGCCTTAATTTGTGGAGTCAGTGAGACCAGAAAAGAATGGTCGATAGTTACATACTTAGAAAAGAGTATAATAGTAGGTTCGTGGGTTATCTTAACAACACATCTCCACACCTTGTCCCCATTATGCGGGACGGGTTATCTATGCAATAATCTGCTGCCTGCCATTATACTATATAAATAACAATAAAAACGAGGTTATCTATGCTTAGAAAGTTACTTTCTACGGTAATCTGTGTCTTCGTGTTGTCCTCGGCAGCGTTTGCCCAGGCAACGATCGAAGGTACAGTGACCGACGCGCAATCAGGTGAATCATTACCTGGTGTAAACGTTCTAATTCAAGAACTGCAGCGAGGTACGGCGACCGATTCCAACGGGGAGTTTACCATCTCCGGAATCGAGCCCGGAACCTACACACTCGTTGCCACCTTTATCGGGTATCAGCGATATACCGAGCAGATCCAGGTAAGCAACGAGGATATTACCCGAAACATCAGCTTGCAGCCTGATGTGGTAGGCCTGGAAGACGTTGTGGTTACCGCCCAGGGTATTCAACGCGAGAAACGCGCGCTCGGATACTCCGTTTCTTCGGTTGACGAAGAACGTCTTTCCAACCAGGGCCAGTCCGACGTATCCCGCATCCTGAAGGGCAAGGTGCCCGGCGTGAATATCACGCAGACCAGCGGTGTGTCCGGAACGGCGACCGACTTTGTTATTCGCGGCTATACCTCCATTTCGGGAAGTAACCAGCCCCTGTTCATTGTAGACGGTGTACGGTTCAACACCGACAACAATGCGGGCAGTAACTTCTTCGAAGGTGGTGCACTCTCGACCTCCAGTCGGTTCCTTGACCTGGATCCGAATAACATTGAAAGTGTAAACGTCCTGAAGGGGCTCAGCGCCACCACTATTTACGGTGAGCAGGGCCGCAACGGGGTGGTGATCATTACCACCAAAAACGGCTCTTTCGATGAAGATCGCGAGCCCGGCTTCGATGTCACCATCGACCAGTCGGTCTACGCCAATGAAATCGCCTCCATGCCGGACTACCAAAACAAATATGGCGGCGGTTTTCACCAGAACTTCGGGTACTTCTTCAGTAACTGGGGACCGGCCTTCGACAGCCAGCAGCTTGAAAATCTGCCGGGATTCCAGGGTTTTGACGACCAGGGATATGCACAATTCCCTCACCCATACTCCCAGTTCTCTGATCCGGACCTGATTGCAGCCTTTCCGCAGTTTCAGGGGGCAAACTATTCCTACCGGCCGTATCCCAACAGCGTTCAGAACTTCTTCCGTACGGGTATCATTAACAATACTTCCATTAATGTATCCGGAGGAACCCAGGACCTGAACGTCAACCTGAGCATTGGGCGTAACAATGAGGAAGGATTTACCCCGGGTAACACCCTGCTGAAGCACAACGTTGGTTTTGGTGCCAATTACAACGTGTTTGAAAACCTGACGGTCAAAACCACATTTAACTATGCACAAACCGACATGGAGACCCCGCCCATCGCTTCCAGTTATGGAAGTAGTGCTGACACCCGCGGTGGTGGTTCCGTATTCGGTGACGTGTTTTATACGCCGCGTAATATCGACCTGATGGGACTTCCCTTTGAAAACCCGGTCGATAACGGCAGTGTCTACTACCGCAGCGGTAATGATATCCAGAATCCGCGCTGGACCTGGAGAAATATTACCAGTACCGATGACGTGAAGCGGACCTACGGGAAAACCGAAGTGATCTACGATTTCCTGGAGGGCTTCAACGTCTCCTACAAAGTGGGACTGGATACCTTTAGTGAAACGCAGGCATACCTGCGGAACCAGGGTGGTGTCAACAACCCGGACCTGACCTCCGGCTACATGCAGACACGACAGATCGAAAATACGATCTGGGATCACAACCTGTATCTCAATTTTAACCAGGACCTGACTCAGGAGTTTAGTCTCGACGGGCTCGTCGGTGGTCAGCTGGTTGTTGAAAAACTGCAGGAAGATGGCATCGGAAGCCGCAACCAGATCATTTACGATCTGTTTGAACACGGCAACTTCACCTCTCCATCTGCTCAAAGTTTCTTCGGAGGCGATTTTCAGTATGAGGAGTACCAGCGTACTGCAGGAGTGTTTGCCGACCTGACACTCGGGTACAACGATTATGTGTATCTGAACCTGAGCGGTCGCAATGACTGGTTCTCCACGCTTGAGCCGGATAACCGGAGTATCTTCTATCCTTCGGCCAGTATCTCGGTCATCCCGACCGATATCTTTGATTTCGGTGGAACTGCATTAAGCTACTTGAAAGTTCGTGCCGGTGTCGGTAACTCCGCCGGAGCACCATCTCCCTATCAGACGAGAAGTACCCTTGCCTCCGACGCACGGGGATTCGTCAACAGAGACGGCGGGGTCGTTACCAGTAATGCTATCAGCAACCGGCTGGGGAACCGCAACCTGAAAGCCGAGCTGCATACCGAGTATGAGGCTGGCATCGAAGCCCGGTTCCTGGACGACCGTATTGGATTGGATATTACTGCATACACACGAACCACCACGGACCTTATTACCGACGCGGACCTGGATCCCTCCACCGGATACCGGTTTACGGCCGTAAATATCGGTGAGATGGAAAACAAGGGAATCGAGATCTCTGTGAACGGTACCCCGATCAACGGTCCGTTCCAGTGGGATATCCAGGGTAACTTCTACACCTACTCCACGGAAGTTATCGACCTGGGTGAAGACCTGGACGAGATTGCCGTTGCCGGATTCACCGACCTAGGGAACTTCGCCATCGAGGGTGAACCGTTCCTTGTCATGCAGGGCAGCAGGATCGCCCGCGACGACCAGGGACGACGTCTCGTCGACGAAACCGGCCAGTGGATTGAAGATGGAGAACTTGGCATCATCGGGAACCCACACCCAAAATACACACTCTCCGGAACCAACACTTTCCGGTACAAAGGGTTCTCCCTGACCGCGCAGCTCGACTACCAGCACGGTGGCGACATCTACAGCACATGGGTTTCCACGCTGCTGGCCCGCGGAATCAGCTCCGATACCGGGTTTGACCGACAGGTACCACTTGTATTACCAGGAATCCGTCAGGCGACCGGCGAGCCGAACGATATCCAGATTTCGGCCACACAGGCCTACTTCGGCAATATAGGCTTCGGTCCGGACGAAGTGGCTGTTTATGATGCCACGCACATTCGCCTGAGCGAGCTCTCCCTGGGATACAGCGTTCCCCCCTCGCTGTTGAGCAACACCCCGTTCAAGCAGGTGTCGATACAGCTTTCGGGATTCAACCTGTGGTACTTTGCCACCAATATCCCGGAGGGCGCCAACTTCGACCCGAATGTGAACAACACCGGAGCTGATAACGGATTAGGATTTGAATACCTGGCAGGCCCCAGCTCGCGACGCTATGGCGGCAGCATCAGGATTCAGTTTTAATCACACGAATTTTAGATAGAAATTATTCCAATTATGAAGACGACACTTAATCTATTAATGATGACAGTACTTGCACTGTTCATGATACAGTGTGAGGTCATAAGTGACGATCACTTACAGGATCCGAACAACCCATCACCCGACAATGTCAGTCCAGACTTCCTGTTGAATAATATTCAACTGGAGCTCGCCGGGAAAAATGACACCGACCAGAGCATGTTTCAGAACATGTCGGAAAAGGGAATGGACGTCACACGGATGACCCAGATGTTTGGGACAACCTATGAAAGTGCATACAGCCCACAGCTCTTTGACGACGAGTGGGAAGAGGCATATTCCGATATCTTTATCGATATCGAAACGCTGATTCCGCTTGCGAATGAGCGGGAACTGTACACGCATACCGCTATCGCTCGTGTAATACGGGCTTATACGCTGCTGGCCATTGCCGACTACTGGGGTGATGCCCCCTACTCGGAAGCGCTGGACGTGGACAACTTCAACCCGGCGGCAGACACTGACCAGCAGCTCTACACAACTGCTCTGGCCCAGTTAGATAGTGCGGAAGCCGATCTCGGAAAAGATCAGCTGGCGCTGCCCGGTAACGACCTCTTTTACGGGGAGTTTTCTGATGATGTTGATGCTTATGAGAATAAGTGGATGAAAGTCATTAATACGCTGAGATTAAAGGCGTATGTGCAGCAGCGTAAGGTAAATGACTTCTCCAGTGAAATTAACAATCTGGTTTCAAATCCGGATATGTTAATCACTGATGCAGAAGATGCATTTGCTTTTCCGCATTCCACTAATTCCACCAATCCGGATAGCCGGCACCCGTTCTTTATTGCCAATTACCTGGGTACGACGGATGCGGATGACTACATGTCCAACTACTTCATGGACCTGCTGTTAAACGATAAAACAGCACCAGATCCCCGTACGCGGTACTATGTGTATCGACAGGTTACCTCGAATACCACCGATGTAAATGAGAAGCAGTGTATCCCCAACGTTGGGAATCCACCTTCTCATTATCGTCCTTTTGACCCCTTCTGTGAGTTGACCGACGGGTACTGGGGGCGCGATCACGGCGTTTCGCTGGGTATTCCACCGGACGATCAGAAGAAAACCACATTCGGCGTATATCCCGTTGGCGGAGCCTATGATGCCGACCAGGGAGCGGTAGTAAGCCCGGGCGCAGGACTCCAGGGCGCGGGTATCCAGCCGTTATGGATGCCGGCCTACACGCACTTCCTGATCGCCGAAGCGGGGCTTGCACTCGGCACCAATACCCCGGCCGGATCTGTAGCTGACCAGCTTGAAGCGGGTATCCGCAGCTCCATGACCTATGTTCGTGATTTTGGGGCCCCAGCACTGCCCAGCGGTGCGAGCGGCATGACCCCGTCCCAGATTGACGGGTATGTGAACCAGGTGCTGGATCGCTATAACAATCAGGCTGCCAACGACACTGAACGGATGGCCCTGATCGCCCAGGAGTTTTACCTGGCATTGTGGGGCAACGGGCTGGAGACCTACAACCTGTTCCGTCGTGCCATGAATGCGAACCTGGCGTTTGACGGATATACCGAGAGTGACAGGTGGAAGCATTTCCCCCGTTCGGCACAGGTACACCGGCAGCCGCCTTCAGCCGTGGGACTCTTCTACTCCACGATGAAGTACCCCTCTGCCTACACGCAGCGCAACTCCAGCGCACAGCAGAAGCCGAATAATCACGTCCAGGTATTCTGGGACAACACGGATCCAACGATCTTTGATTTTTAATCACGAATTTGAGAGGTAACAGTTTATGAGATATCTAAAATATACTTTAAGCACAGCCCTCATTTTCTTGGTGGCTGTAGCCTGTGAAGTGAATTCCGACAAGTTCCCCACGGATCTTGAGGAAATTCACAAGCCGGAAAACACCGGCGGGTTTGCACGGGTCGTCAATGCTGAAGGAGCGGTCTGGAATGTTCTGGACCTCAGCAGCGGTGAATATACCGTAACCCTTGAGATTGACGACGCGCAGAATGGTGGTCAGCTGGAATCGGTTGAATTCTATGTTGGCTTCTTCGACAACAGCGCTCAAAACATCGGGGATATTGAGGCCAATCCCTCCAATGTTTTCCGTACGCTGGAAGCCGGCGATTTCTCGGCCAGCGAGGAAACGGGGCTCCCGAGAGCCACCACCTCGTTTACCTCCTCGGAACTGGCCAACCAGCTGGGCATCGACCTGAACAATGTGGGTATCAACGCCACATTTGCCCTGCGCTGGCAGCTTAACATGACCAACGGGAAAACCTTTGGCCCGACAAACAGCGGGTCCAACATTACCGGGGGTGCTTTCTACAACTCCCCCTTCGCACAGAACATCAACGTTTCTCTGGAGGTCCCTTCAGACCAGTTCGTCGGAACCTATGAAATGGTTCAAAACGCACCGGTAAACGGTGGGGCTATCGGCGGATTTGGCGATGGTTGGCTGTTCGGAGATGACGATGTTGCAACGGTCGAAATCTCCGTTAATCCCGACAACCCACTGAACGGCCGGGTGTTCGATACCGATGAAGGAGGCTATCTTGACGCCCTCGGTTTCGGTACGGAAATCGACCCAATAGAGTTCGCACTTACCAGG